>CAUJGH010000491.1 GCA_963169575.1 Myxococcota bacterium
CCCCCACTCTCCGTGTCGTTCGCTGGATCGCCGGATCAGGCGCGATCGCCGGCTCGCCGTCCGCCCGCGAGCGAGAGCCCCGCGAGCCCGAGTCCGAAGAGCAGCGCCGTCGCCGGCTCCGGCACGACGACCGGCACCGCATTCGCCGTGAACTGCGGATACGAGCTCCCCCGCAGCTGCGTCAGCACGTCATAGCGGAAGACGACACGGCTGCCCTGTTGCACGGTCCACCCGACGTAGTCGTAGATCGTGGTCGGCGGCGCATAGAGATCGCGGACATGGACGAAGGCGTCGAGCTCGCCATCGAAGACGAACGCGGGCACCGCCGTCGTATCGAGACCCGCCGGGATCGCCGGATCGAGCTCGATCGCGACCTCCGACGGCGCATAGCCGAGCGAGCCGACGAGGCTCGTCAGCATCAGCGTGAAGGGGCCGTCGACGGCGGGATTCAAGACATTGACCGTGAACGAGACCAGCACCGAGAAGGGCCCGGTCGGCGCGGGATTCGCGCCGCGGCAGACGCTGCTGCCGGGCGTGAGGACGCAGATGTTCGTCGTCCCGATGAGCTCGATGTCGAGGTTCGGCGCGGAGCCGGGCGCTCCCGCGGCGAGGAACGGAACGCTTTCGTCGATCGAGAAGGTCGGGCGTCCAGCGAGACCCGCCGCATCGAAGCCCCAGCCCTCAGTCGCGAAGACGGCCGGCGTCGCTGCCGCCGGGCCCGCCACCGCAAGGATCAGGACGGCGATCGCCGCCCCCCAGCCCCTGCTCGTTTTCCGATCGATCCAAAGCGTCCGCAATCGCACCGCAATCATCATCCCCTCCTCGGCCTCTGCACGTCCGGCTTCCACACGCACTGCTGCCCATGCCCTGCGCTGCTTCTGCACTTCGGCTGCATGCGTTCCGCACACGAGCGAAAAAAGCTCGGTGCTTTGCCGGAGGGGAGCGAAGGGATCCAGATCAACGAGGGGGCATGGGGCGCCGGCCGGAACAGGCTTCGGATCGGGATCGGCGTGCGGACGCCCCCCGCCAGCGCGCGGATCGAGGGGCCCATCGAACGCGGCTCGGTCAATGGAATCAGGGACTTGGCGCTCGCCCTTCAGGCATGGCGCGAGAGACGAGGCGTGGGCCACGGGCCGGCGGGGGTCGCAGCCGCTGCCCCGGTGGTGGGAGCGCCGGCGCGGCAGCGCCTCAGGCGCCGAAGCGCTCGAGGCGACAGAAGACCGGCGGGAGCGCGAAGGTGCCGAGGCGGCGAGCGCGGCGAAGCGTGCGGTGGAGGACGGCGGCGAGATCCGCCTCTTCGAGCAGATCCGCGAACGGGCGCGCGCTCGTCGCCGCGCTCTGACCGATCGACTCGGTGCCCGAGAGGGCGACGACGGGGAGACGCGAGGCGAGCTCGCTCGCGTGATCCATCAAGGCGCTGCGGCGCACCGCGGCCAGCGCGAGATCGAGCAGCAGCAGATCGAACCGCTCGCGCTCGATCCGTTCCGCGGCGAGATCGAGGGCGGACTCGACCGCGACCTCGAAATCTCCGAGCGACTTCTCGAGCGCGCCGCGGATCAGGGCCGCGAGCGGATCGCGATCGGCGACGAAGAGGATCCGCACGCGGCCCTCCGCGACGCGCTCCGCGCTCTCGCCATTCGACGCGTTCGAAGCTTTCGGATCCAGACGCATGCCCCACTCCCGACTCGATCGTTGATTCGCGTTCGGCGCGGCGGCCGGGCGCTGCAGCAGAACTCGCGGTGCGAGGCGAGGCCACGATCGGACTGCGCGCACGCACGAGCCTCCGTCGGAGTCTTCACGCCTTTGCTTGAGCGATCAGCGGCGCTCGCTGCCGACGCGACTACACTGCGCGCTTCATGCCGATCCCTCCCCTGCCCGCGCCGCCGCATCCGATCGATCCCGGCGCCCTTTCCTCGCCGGAGTCCTCGCCGGAGTCCTCGCCGGAGTCGTCTCCGATCTCGTCGCCCGTACTCGCGCTCTGCGATCGGCTCGAAGACGCGGGAATTGCCGCCGTTCTGCAGGGCGAGCGTCTGCTCGAGGCCTGGCTCGGCGCGCCCGCCGTCCCGTCGCGCGCCTGGTCCGTCGTCTGCCTCGCGCAGCCCGAGGCGCTGCTGCGCGCCCTCCCCGCTGCGGTCGTGACGGCTGCCTGCGCCGCCCGCCTCACGCAAGCGACTCCGGCCGGGCCCGGCGACCTGATTCCCGCTGGACCCCGCGATCTCGAATCCACCCTCGCCGCCTTCGGCCTCGCGCCGCTCGCCATCGGATTCCGCCCGCGCGACGCGAGCTGGCACGCGCCGGAGGGCATCGTCGAGGCGCTCGCCCTCCGACGCTTCGATCGGATTCCCGATCGCCCGAATCCGTTCCACGGTGCCCCGCGCCGCTACTGGCTCACCGCCCGGCTGATCGCCGAATACGATCTCGAGCCGACCGCCGCGCTCGTCGGCGACGCGCGCACGGCCCTGCCCGAAGTCGGCACCCGGCTGCCGGAAGGAGCGCCGGCACGGCGCGTGCTGGCGCGCATCCTCGCCTCGGCGAGGCCCGCTCCGGCCCTCGCGTTCCTGCAGGAGAGCGGCGCCCTCGAGCTCGTCCTTCCCGGAATCGACGCGCGCGCCGGCGCGCGCATCTCGGCGCTCGGCGAGGTCCCCGAGGCCCTGCGCTGGGCGGTCTTGCTGCGCGGGACGGCGACGGCGCGCGCGCTCGCGCGGCTTCGCATGCCACCGGCCCTTGCGCGGCGGATCGGCCGTGCCCTCGAATTCCATCCGCTCGACCGCACGCTCGACGGTGCGCGCGATCCACAGCTGCGACGCGCGCTGACACGACTCGCGCCGGAGGAGCTCGACGGCCTGATCCGCTGGCGAGGTCTCGAGCTCGACGATGCGTCCGCGACCGGCGACGTTCAGCGCGAGCGCGATCGCCTCGCGAAGATCGAGTCCGGGATCGCGCGACTGCGCAGCCAGGCATCGTCGCAGGAGAGCGTTCGGGCGCTCGCGCTCGGCGGCGCGGAGGTCATGCAGCTTCTCGCCGCCGGGCCCGGCCCCTGGATCGGCCGCGCGCTCGCCCATCTCGCGCGCTTCGTCGCCGCCGATCCGGCGCGCAATACGCCGGAGCGCCTGATCGTCGAGCTGCGCGAATGGCAGGCAGCGGACGGCGCGCCGAGCGAGCGTGCGAAGAACCGACCGCCTTCCTGATGGACGCGCGAATGCACGCCGCATGCCCCTGGTCGTTCCGGTAGGATCCGGCCGCGCCTTTTCCGCCCTCTCCCCTCCCTGCGACCGCCCGCCGCGACGGCGTTCGCCACGAGCCCTTCGATGCAAGCCCTGACCTCGATCTACGAAGCGGTGCAAGACGAATGCGATCGGAGCGTCTGGTCCCGGGGCGTCGAGCTCGCGCGCGGCGAGAACGTCCAGATCGAATCGCGGGCCGCGAATGAGATCGTGCTGCGCGTCGTCGGCCGCGCGGGCCGGAGCGCGCCGCAGGTCACGCTCCACCTCGAGGACGCGGCCTGGGAATGCAGCTGCGCCGGCGCCGACGATCCCTGCGAACACGTCGCCGCCAGCGTGATCGCCCTGCGCCGCGAGCAGAAATCCGGCGCAGCGCTGCCCGAGAGGGGCGAGCGCATGGGGCGCATCGTCTATGTCCTGCGCGATCAGGGCGGCCATCTCGTGCTCGAGCGCGCCGTCGAGTTCGAGGGCCGGCGCACGCCGCTGCCCGGCCGCCTGACGGCCGTCGCGGCAGGCCACAAGAGCGGCCCCGACTTCGTGACGACGGCGGCCGATCTCGCGATCGAGAAGGCCCTCGCCTCGCGCCCCGCCGACGCGACCTCGACGCCCGCCCTCGCGACGCTGCTCGGACGGCTCGCGCAGACCGAGGCCGTGTTCCTCGAGGATCGACCCATCCGGATCGAGAGCGAGCCGCTCGGGCTGGTGGCCCGTGTCGTCGACGCGCCGGGCGGCGTGCGGCTCTTCGTCGAGCAGGATCGCCGGATCGAGCGGGCCTTCCGCAATGGCGTCGTGCTCGCCGCCGGAGGAACGCTGCATCCGGTCTCGGAGAATCGACTCACGGGTCGCGAGCTCGCGGACCTGCCGCGCGGCCGCTTCTTCAGCGATGGCGATCTCGCGCTGCTCGTCACGGAGGTCCTGCCCGCCCTCGAAGGACGCATCCCGACCGAGGTCGAGACGAAGCGGCTGCCGACCGCGACCCGCGGCGAGAAGCCGAGGCTGCAGATCGGCCTTCGGCGCGAGGGCGACGTGCTCGTCGTCGAGCCGGTCCTCGTCTACGGCGATCCGCCGGTGGCGCGGATCGAGGGCGGGCGACTCGTCGCCCTCGGCAGCGGGCGCGTGCCGATCCGCAGTGAGCGGGCCGAGGACGCGCTCGCCGGACGCCTGCGCAGCGAGCTCGGACTGCGCGTCGACAGCCCGGCGCGTCTCACGGCAGCGGACGCGATCGCCTTCGCAGGGCGCCTCGACCAGGTGGCGGCGAGCGGCGCCTATCAGCTGCGCGGCGACGCCCATCGCGAGTTCGCACTGAAGGGGCGGCTCGCGCCCCGGCTGCGCATCGACGACGATCGACTCGAGCTCGACTTCGGCTTCGATGCGGGCCTCGAGTCCGGAGGGGATCCCGGCGCAGCGGCCGGATCCGGCGCGGCCGGACGCCGCGGCGCGCGCGCCGGCGCCGCGCCCGCCGACGTGCT
>CAUJGH010000492.1 GCA_963169575.1 Myxococcota bacterium
CACCACAGTGGATCAGCCCGCGCGCCGGCTACGGCCAGCCCGTCGAGCCCGAGATCCGCTGGCTGCTCGATCATTTCCCCGGATACTGGAACTGGTGGCGCTACATGGCGATCGCGGCGCTCTTCCAGACCCATCACTACCTGCAGCCCGACGACGCCTGGCGCGCGCAAGGCGGCAAGGTGAACGCCCTCAACGACAAGCTGCGCGCCGATCTCACGGCCTACATCCAGGCCCAGACCGGCGGACGAAAGGATCTGATCGATCGCCTCGTCCCCGACTACGCGCCCTTCTCGCGGCGACCCGTCGTCGACAACGGCTGGTACCAGGCGCTGACCCGGGACAACGTCGAGCTCGTGACCGACGGCATCGCGCGCCTCACGCCGACGGGCATCGAGACCGTCGATGGCCAGCACCGCGACGTCGACGTCGTCATCACCGCGACCGGCTTCGACATCATCAAATACCTCTGGCCGACGAAGTACACGGGCCGGGGCGGCGCGGACCTGCACGCGTTCTGGTCGAGCGACGGACCGCGCGCCCATCTCGGCATGACGGTTCCGCACTTCCCGAACCTCTTCATCCTCTACGGCCCGAACTCCCAGCCGCTCTCGGGCGGCACGGGCCTGCCGATCTGGTACGTGCTCTGGTCGGCCTATGCGGCGCAGTGCATCGTGCGGCTGATCGAGACGAAGAAGACGCGGATCGAGGTCAAGGAGGACGTCTACCGCCGCTACAACGAGGCCCTCGACAAGGAATGCCAGAACCTGATCCTGCTCCAGCAGGAAGGCGCGCCCGAGAAGAACTACTACGTCAACGAGTTCGGGCGCGTGCAGGTCAACGCGCCGTGGTACGGCCCGGAGTTCCACCGGATGTGCAGCCAGGTCGATTGGGACGACTTCGAGATCGCCTGAGGCGCGTTCGGGCGCCTTCGCCCGGCCGGCCCCGCGCTGCACCCCGGCTCAATCCGCCTGCGCGAGCCGGGGGCGGATCACGAACGCGGGCTTCGCCTCGAAGTGGAGCGCCATCGAGATCGACGTGCAGCGGCCCGTCTCCGGATCCGGATGGCCATCGGCGACGCGCGGAATCGCGTGGTAGAGGCCGGCGCACATGAATCCCCGGTTGAAGGCGGCGTTGCGGCCCTGGGGCGTCCCGCCGATCGTGTGGTCGTTCATCATCGACCAGAAGTTTTCGCTGTCCCAATAGCCGCCGACCAGCCCCTCGATGCGGCCGTCTTCGAGCACCTTCGCGCGGATCCGCGCGTCCCGGTAGAAGACGGCGTTGTCCTGCGTCTGCTGCTTGATCTTGAGGCGCAGGTCGATCGGATCGGTCGTGAGGATGCCGTTCTCGATCCGGCCGCGGGCGCGCTCGCTCTGATAGGTCGCGTCGGGGTGGACCGTGAAGCTCACCTGCTCCATCGGTTCACCGAGCGCGTCGAGCGTCACGGGCGCCGCTGCCGACAGGAACTGGACCTCGACCGCATCGTCGTCGAGCGGATCATCCATGCCCGAGATCTCCATCAGGATCGCGTAGCCGCCCTCCTTGATCATCGTGTTCGATTGATGGAGCCGGTCCATCAGATCGTTCGGTCGGTAGCCCCGCACGCAGCCCATCAGGCGCCAGGCCTGGTTGTCGACGCCCGCCTCGCCTTCCGGACTCGTGAAATCGTCGTGGGCGCAGGCGTTCCCTTCGGAGGACGCCTTCGTCGAGTCGACGCCGTCGAGGTCGAGACCGGCGACCTTCGCGGGGCCATCGAGGGTCAGATAGCCGGGATCGGGCTGCGAGAGGGGATCCTGGCAGGCATCGGGCGGCAGCAGCTCGTGGTCCCAGCGGATGAAGCGCCCCTCCGCCTCGCGGACGCGCTGGCGCTCGGCCATGTACTTCTTCCACTGCTCGGGGAAGTACTCGACCTCGGTGACGTTGAGGCCCTCCGGACATTCGCCGGGATCGTCGTGGGGGATCTCGTCGGACCAGCGCGCCATCACATAGCCCCGCACCGGCGGGTCGGCGCTCGCGAGCGGATCGCTCCCCGCGCCCCGGCCCGCAGCGCCGCGGCCCGAGTCGTCGCAGGCGACCGCGCCCATCCCGAAGACGGACGCGAAGAGCACGGCTCTCGCAAGCGCGAATGCGCGCGCCGAGCGGATCGTCTTTTCTGCCGGGTTTTCTGCCGGGATCGTCATGTCCGTCTTCCCTTTCCGCTTTGATCCCTCAGACGAGGATCTCCGAGATCGGTCGCGACGTCTCGTTCGCCTTGAAGCCCCACTTCGCGACGTTGAGTCCCATCACCTGCTGCAAGGTCAGGCCGACCCGCGCGGTGGTCTCGCCGGCCCCGCGCACGTGGATGCCGTTCCGGATCCGTCCGCCGGCCGTGCCCGCCAGCATGATCGGGAGGCCGGTCACGCTGTGGCTGTTGGCGTCGGAGGTCTCGGAGTGGCAGAGCACGACGGTGTGGTCGAGCAGCGTTCCGTCGCCCTCCGGAACCGACGCGAGGATCTCGACGAACGTCGCCCAGGCTTCCATGCTCCGCATCACGAACCGGGTCGCCTCCGGCTGGTAGCCGAGCTTCGGATCCTTCGCCTCTTCGTGGGTCAGCGTATGGTGGGTATCGCTGCTGCCCGCCGTGTGGAGCCCCGACGCGCCGGCGGAGAACACGACGTTGAAGACGCGCGTCTGATCGCATGCGAGAGCGAGCGCGAGCACCCGGGCCATCGCCTCGTGGTTGCGCACGACGTTCTCGATTTCCTGCGAGACCGGCCCCGCCTCCGGCGACTGCGGCACCCGGCAGGCTTCGAGCGGCGGCGGAGCCGAGAGCTGGAGCTCCAGCTGGCGTTCGAGCTGGCGCAGCGCGGTGTAGTAGGCGTCGAGGCGCGCGCGGTCGGCCTGCCCGAGCTGCGCATCGAGCCGGGCGCGGTCCTCCGCGACGAGCGAGAGGACGCTCCTGCGCAGGATCGCCTGCGGATCGGGCTCGAATTCGGCCGCGTTGGGATCCGTGAACCCCGAGCCGAACACGCGCATGTAGAGATCGACCGCCGTCGGCTCGGCGGGCTGGATCGCGTTCTCGTTGCGCCGGCTGTAGCTGTCCTTGGCGATCCCATGGGCGGCCATCTCGAGCGAGCGGAAGCGCGTCGAGCCACCGATCGCGTCGGAGATCAGGAGGTCGAGCGTCGGCCCGTCGTTCTCGGTCGTCGTGGCCGGCGCGCCGCCGGTCAGCGTGCCGATCACGCCGGTGCGGTGGACGTGGTTCGTCTCGCCCGCCAGGACCACACCAAAGCCGCTCAGCACGCTGACGTGCTGGCGGACGCGCTCGATCGGCATCAGCTCGGGCGTGAGCGCGAAGTCGGCGCCTTCCTGCTCGGGATTCCAGCGATGGGGATTCATGCCGCAGCCGTAGAACCAGGTCCCGAAGCGCCGGGGGAGCGGCGCGCCCGTCGCAGCGAGGGCGTCGCCGTTCTCGTTCAGGAAGACCTCGAGATACGGCAGGCCCAGGGCGAAGCCGGTGCCCGCGAGGCTCCCCCGGAGCGTTCGTTCGAGGAGCCTGCGACGCGTGATCCGTCGGCTCATGATCCCCCCTCCTCCGCCGGACGACCGGCCGTCAGGAACCCCTCGGAGAGCGCGATCTCCCGCATCAGCGGGGCGATCGCATGGCCCTCCTGCTCGAATCGGCGCTCCAGCTGCCGCAGCAAGGGACGCTCTTCCAGCGTGGCTGCGCGGCCCACCGCATAACGATAGGCGGTCTCGACGAGACAGCGCCCGACGAGCGGGCTCTCTGAGAGCACCTGGCCGAGCTCGACTGCGTCGCCGAAGGGCGCGCCGTCGAGATCTCCGCTCGCGTCGATCGTCGCTCCCCCCTCGCTCGATCGATGGCGCCCCATGCCGTCGAAGTTCTCGAGACCGAGACCGATCGGATCGGTCAGTGCATGACAATTGCGGCAGCTCGCACTCGAGGAATGCACCTCGAGGCGATCTCGCGCCGTCTTGTACTGCGGGTTGTCGTCGGCATTGAAGAGGCCGAAGTCGACGTTGGCCGGCGCCGGCGGAACGCTCTGGCAGAGGAGCGCCTCGCGCAGGAACAGGCCGCGCAGCGTCGGCGAGCTGCGCCCGGGATGGGCCTTCAACAGGTTGAAGCTCGCGTGCGTGAGGATGCCGGCTCGCCGGTCTCCGGGCGCGAATTCCGCCGCCTCCCAGCCGCTCTCCGCCTGCACCGGCAGGGCGTAGACCGGCCCGAGCGTGCGCGTCATGAAGATGCGGCGCGTCGTGAACAGCTCGCGATAGTCCCCCTGGTGCGCGACGAGATGATCGACGACGACGCGCAGCGTCTGTTCGCGGGCATCGGCGGCGACCTTCGCGCTGTACATCGGGTAGCGGACGGGATCCTTGCCGAGGTCCGAGAATTCCTCGAATTGGAAGAGGTCTTCGAAGAAGGCGCGAATGCCGTCTTCGAAGCGCGGCGAGGCGAGCATGCGGTCGACCTCCCTCGCATAGACTTCGGAGTCGGAAAGGCGCCCTTCGGCCAGGGCAGCGAGCAGCGGGTCGTCGGGTCCCGCGTTCCAGAGCAGGAAGGAGAGCCGGGAGGCCAGCGTCGCCTCGGAGAGGGAATGAAGACCGTCCGCTCCGGCGTCCGTCAGGACGGACTCGATCCGGAAGAGGAAATCGGGGGCGACGAGCAGGCTCGTCACGATCAGCTCGATGCCCGCGAAGAAGTCGCCGGCCCGGGTCGCCGCTTCGCCCGCAGCGGATACCCGCCGCCCGATCTCTTCCTGTTCGAGCGGGCGCCGCAGGATCCGGGGCCCGAAGGCGCGCACGATGGCCTCGCTGCACGCCGCATCCGCCCGCGCGGGATCGGCCGGCGCACACGGGATCAACCGCGCGCGATGCGGCTCGGCCACGACCTGCCGCGCGACCTCGCGGGCCATCGCCTCGTACTGCTCGAAGCCGCTCGGCGTGACGGTCACGAACGCGCTCGACACGGCGACGAGCCCCTCCCGGCGACCCTCGGGCTCGAAGCGCCCGGCGATTTCGATCTCCGGACCGAAGACATCGGCGATCGCGCGGCGGTACTGGGCCTCCGTGAGACGTCGCATGGCGAGGGGAGGACCGGCGGAGGCAGGGCGAGCATCCCCGCCCTCACGGCCCTGGGAATCGTGCGTGGGCGGATTCGAGGTCCGGAACTCGTCGTGGCGGACCTTCCCGCCGGCCTCGGCGATGATCGATGCGGCGAGCAGACTCGCGATCGTCGCGGCGAGGACGGCGATCGCGAGCCGGCGGCGCCAGGCGACCCGCCACGCGCCGGCGCCGATCGCCCCGGCCGCGAGCAGCGCGTTCACTGGAATCAGGCGCCCATATCGCTCCGCCAGGAAGACGTGATGGTCGAGCCAGGCCTGCCCATGGCCGTCGAGACGCTCGAAGAGCTGGGGATAGGCCGCATCGCCCGACTGCATCACCAGCACCGCGGACGCCGAGGTCAAGAGGCAGAGCGCGAGACCGAATACCATCGAGGCCCAACGACCTTCGAAGATGCTCCAGGCCAACACGAGGGCGGCGACGGCGAGCCCCGTGATCGGCAGGTGGTTCAGCAAGATGTGTCGATAGGCCGGATTCCCGACCAGCTCGTTCACGACTTCGGTCACGCCGCCTCCCTCGTGCGAACGCCGCGGCCCGGATGCGACGGGCGACCCGTCGATCATCACTCAGCCCGGCCGGGCCGTCACCCGGATCGGCGAGGCGCAGGCGAGCACACGGAGGCATGGCCTGGCCCCGCTCCGCCAAGCGGCCGAGCCGGGCGGCGGCCGCGGGGCCTTCGGCGCTACGGCTGGTCGGCGGATTCCTTTTCGGAACCGATCGAGATCAGCTCCACGTCGAACGAGAGCGCTGCGCCCGGCTTGATCCGGGGCGGCGCGCCGCGCTCGCCGTAGGCGATGCTCGCCGGGCAGACGAGTCGGGCCTTGCCGCCGACCTTCATCTTCTGCACGCCCTCGGTCCAGCACGGGATCACCCCGCCGAGCGGGAACTCGACCGGCTCGCCGCGATCGACGGAGCTGTCGAAGACCGTTCCGTCGCGCAGCGTGCCGTGGTAGTGGACCTTCACGACGTCGCTCGCCGTCGGGGAGGCGCCCGTGCCGGGGGTGACTTCGCGGTAGACGAGTCCCGACTCGAGCTTCTCGGCGCCCGGCTCGGCGGCCGCTGCGGTCAGGAAGGCTTCAGACGCCGTCGCCTCCCCCTCTGCCGCCGCCGCGACGCGCGCCATGCCGAACTCCTGGATCTTCGGCATCTGGGCCTCGAGCTCGACGAGCGGCGGCCGACCGAGCGCGCCATCGGCGATGCCCCGGGCGAGAATGCCGAGCTCGGCCTCGTCGAGGGAGAAGGGCGCGAGATCGCGCGAGAGCGCGAGACCAAGCGCGTAGACGGTCTTCTGATCGTCGGTCGTGAGGTCGCCGGTGGCGGCCCCGGCGCCCGCATCCGTCTCCTTCTGACAGGCGAGCGAAACGAGAACGGCGGCGGACACGAACACCAGTCTCAGGAAGCGAGTCATCGTCGAGATCCTTTCATGGACGTCGATCCCCGGCATGCGCTGCATGCTCGTATGGATCGGCGGGCTTCGATGTTTCGATGGAATGCGCGCACCCGACGCCAGAAGACCGGCCGAGCGCCAGGGCTGTCGGGATGTTCCTCGCCCGAGCTGCGGAAAAGACGCGGATTCTTCCCATTCCCACGCGCTCGCGCAACGGCTGCTCGACCGACGCCATCCGCTGGACGAGCGCCCTGCAGCCGGGTCGGCCCTCGTCTTCGCTTCCGGCCGGCTCACGCCTCGCATGCTCCGCCCCGTCCCGGATGGGGTCGACCTCAGCCCACCGGCTCTCGCCATGGACCCGCGAGATGGCCCCCATCGATGACGAACTGCGAACCCGTGATGTAGCTGGCTTCGTCGCTCGCGAGGAACAGCGCGAGGGCGGCGACCTCCTCGGGTCGACCCATGCGCGGGATCGCCTGCCTCGCGAGCAACCGGTCGAGTCGTTCGCGAACCGCCAGCGGAGCTTCTCGGACCATCGGGCTGTCGATCACGCCCGGGTGGATCGAGTTGACCCGGATCCCCAGCGGTCCCAGCTCGAGCGCCGCCGACCGTGTCATCCCCGTGACGGCGAACTTGCTGGCCGAATAGCTCGTCATGTTCGCGACGCCGACGAGACCGTCGATCGAAGCGATGTTGACGATCGAGCCGCCTCCGGATTCCAGCATCGCCGACCGGACGGCACGCATCCCGAGGAAGACGCCATGGAGGTTGACGTCGATGACGCGGCGGTGGTCTTCGAGGGAGATCGCATCGAGCGGCGCGACGATGCCGATGCCGGCATTGTTGATCAGGATGTCGA
>CAUJGH010000493.1 GCA_963169575.1 Myxococcota bacterium
GCGGTCTTGATGTCGCGGTGGACGATGCCCTGGGCATGCGCGTATTCGAGTCCGTCGCAGACGCGTTGGCCGAGGCGCAGGGTGTCGCGCGGGCCGAGCCTTCCGCGCTCCTTCAGGACGGCGGAGAGGGACAGGCCTTCGAGCAGCTCCATCGTGATGAAGAAGACGCCGTTCTCCTGATCGGCGTCGAAGAGCGTCACGATGTTCGGATGATTCATGCGCGCCGCGGCGCGGGCCTCGCCGAGGAAGAGCTGCACGGCGGCGGGATGATCGCGCAGGTTCTCGGGCATGCGCTTCAGCGCGACGATGCGCCCGAGCCGTCGATCGCGCGCGCGGTAGACGCGGCCCATGCCGCCGCGGCCGATCTCCTCGAGGATCTCGTAGCGTTCGGTCGCGACGTAGGCGGTGGCACCGGGAGGCGGAGTGAAGGCGCCGGCTGCGGCGCCCCGCATCGGGGCGGAGAGCTTCTTGCGCAGCGATTCGATCCGGCTCGCGACGTGCGGCCAGGTCGGCTCGCGTTCGCGCAGGGCCTGCAGGACTTCGAGGGCGCGTCCGAAGTCCTGGGTCTCCGTCAGCAGCTCGGCGAGGTGGAGCTCGAGCTCGGGGGCCGACTCGCCGGGCGCGAGCAGCTCGAGGCGTCTTTCGAGCTGGCGGGCGGCGAGGTCGAGATGGCCCTCCTGCTCGAAAGCGAGGACGAGCAGCTCCGCGGCTCGGCCGAAGTCGGGGTCCTGGGGGCCGATCTGCTGCAAGAGCCGGATGGCGCGGGCGCGCTCGTCGATCTCGCTCGCGAGGGCGGCTGCGCGCAGTCGGTCCCCCGCGCGTTCGAGGGCGTCGATCCGGCCAGGGACGTCGCCGGCCTGCTCGAAGGCGCGTTCGGCGTTCGCCCAGTCGCCGATGGACGCATGCAGACGCGCGGCCTGGGCCCAGGATCCGGCCTTCGAATAACATTCCGCCGCCCGGTCCGGATCGCCCGCGCGCTCGAAGAGCCAGCCGGCGCGCTCGTGCTGGCCCAGATTGCGCCGCAGCTCCGCCGCCTCCCGCCAGCGCGAGGCGAGCTCGAGCTGCTCGGCGGCGCGCTCGCTCTGCCCCTGCTCCTGATGCAGCCGGGCGAGCAGGCCGGAGCCGATCGCCGTCTGCCCGTCGCGGTCGAGCGCGCGCGCCGCGGCGCCGAGGTCGCCCTGGAGGAAGGCGTTCACCGCCGGCGGGCAGCCCTTGAAGACGAGTCCCTCCGGCGCCGCGAGATCCATGTGGATCACCTTCGGCTCGTAGCTTTCGATCCGGACCGTCCGCTCGACCACGCGATCGCCCGCGCCGACGACGAGCGTATGGCCGCCGAGCGAGAGCGCGGTCTTCAGCTGACCGTTCGCGGCATAACGCAGCGTCTGCGGGCGGCCGTCGACGCAGAGTCCGACGTCACGCGCGGGCTGGCGATCCCAGTGGATGCGGAGCTCGACGGGAGCCTCGACGGTCGGCAGTGCATGGACGATCGACACACAGCGATCGGCTTCGATCCAGACCTCGATCTCCTCGTCGACCTCGGCGAGCAGAGCATGGGAGCGCGGCGTCTGCAGCGTGCCCTCGAGCGTCAAGAACCAGAGGCCCGGGGCGATTCCGTCGATCTGCGTCTCCCGCCGGACGCCGCGGCGGACCGGTCGCCCGATCCGCCGTTCGGATCCGCCGCGCCCGCGCCGGGGGCTGCGGCGATGGAGGTGGACCTCGAACTCGCCCTCGACGGCTTCCGGGAACGTGATGTGCAGCGAGAGCGCGCCGGTGGGCCGCAGGCGGCGGAACAGGAACGCGCCGAGCAGGACGGCGATCCCCGCACCGGCGGCGACGAGCAGGGCGTCCGTCGGGGGCGTGAACCCGGCGAGCCGCTGCAGCGCTTCGGATCGCGCGAGCAGGGCCTCGCAGGCCGCGATGAGCTCGGGAAGGGAGAGGGACATCTCGGCCTCTGCATCGGCCGCGGTGCCGCGGAAGTGAAGCGGCCGGTTGGGGCCGACCGGATGGGAGGCGCTCGCCCGTAAACGGGCATTCACGCGCGTCGCAGCACTGCGTAGCGGTTGGCGATGCCCCGGGCGCCGTCTGCCCGGAACTCCCCGATGCAGTCCAGGCCGAGGGCGGCCGGCCAGGCCTCGAGCTCTGCGTCTCGGACCGAATGGCAGTAGCGGGGCGGCGCGCTCGGGTCATCGCCGAAGCGCAGGAAGGCATCGCCCGGCTCGAGCGCCTCGGGGTCGATCGCGATCCCGGCCCCGGTTCCTGCGGCTGCGACCGGCCCCTCGACCCGTTTGCGCTGCTCGCGCGGATCGTCCTCGAATTGCCAGACGGCGAGGGCGAGCAGGCCCCGGCCCGAGAGGCGTGCGGCGGCGGCGCGGAGCAGGGCGAGACGCCAATCGGCGCCGGGGACATGGTGGAGGACGCCCATCAGGACCACGAGCTCGAAGGGGCCGGGGGGGAGGCCGTCGCCCGGGGCGCCCGTGGCGAGGAAATCGTGCAGGACGAGCTCGGCGGGTCCGGCGGGTGCGGCGGCGGCGAGCTGGCGCCGGGCGGCGGCGAGCAGGGCCGGGTTGGCGTCGACGCCGGTGTATTGGAAGGCGAAGCCCGATTGGGCGAGGAAGCAGGCGAAACGCGCGTTCCCGCAGCCGATGTCGAGCACCGCGCCGAGCGGGCGCCGGCCGGAGGCGTCCAGCAGATCGGCGGGGAGCACGGGCAGCAGCCGCTCCCAGCCCGGCCAGGGGCGCGCGCCGCGGTTGCGATCGAAGGCGTCCGCATGCGCCTCGTAGAAGGCCCGATTGATCTCGAGAAGCTGCTGCCGGGTCGCGCGGTTCACGGTCGGCGGGAGTCTAGGGCGGGCCTCGGTGCCTGCCCGCACCCGCCGCGGATGCGTTCTCCGCGGCGCGATCGCGCCGTCGGGTCGTCGCCTTTGGGGCTCGCCGTTCGCGGTTCGCGGGTGCCGTCCTAGACTCCGCGCCCGAGGAGCTCCGACTTGAGCCAGGACGAACCCATTGCGCGGGCGCCGCGTGCGGGCGGCCGCTTCCGCAGCCGCGGGCCCGATCGCGACTTCGATCCGCGACCGGTCCGGGACTCGCTGCTGCCGCTGCTGCGCGAGATCGCGGCGCTTCCGGGTGAATCGGGGGGAGCGCTCGCGGCCGAGGTGCTCGATCCGCTTCTGCGGCGCCATCCGCGGCCAGGGGGCGGCTATTTCTCGCGGAGCGAGCTGATCGCCGGGCTGCGCGTCTTCGCCGGGGAGGGCGAGGCGGGGCTCGACCCGGACCGGCTCGCGCGGCGGGTCCAGCGTCGGCCGGTGCGCAGCCAGAGCGGGGTCACGCCGCTGACCGTCCTGACCCAGCCCTATCCCTGTCCCGGGCAGTGCATCTTCTGCCCGAACGACGTGCGCATGCCGAAGAGCTACCTCTCGGACGAGCCGGGCGCACAGCGTGCCGCGCAGAACCACTTCGATCCCTACCTGCAGACCTGGAATCGCCTCGCTGCCTTCGACGCGACGGGTCATCCCGTCGACAAGGTCGAGCTGATCGTGCTCGGCGGGACCTGGTCGTTCCATCCGGAGGCCTATCAAGTCCGCTTCGTCGAGCGATGCCTCGAGGCGATGAGCGATTTCGGCGCCGGCGTGGATCGACGTTCGGAGCAGGGCGAAGCGCTCCCGGATTTCGAGGCGATCGATGCCGCCGTCGACGGCGCCGCCTTCGAGAAGAATCCGTACAACCAGCGGGTGGCCGGGTTCCTCAAGCAGACCGGCGCCGACGCCGCGACGGCGGGCCGCGCTGCGGCCGATTGGGTCGCCCTCGAGGCGGCGCAGCGCCGCAACGAGTCGGCCGGAGCGCGCTGCGTCGGTCTCGTACTCGAGACGCGGCCGGACCATGTCGTTCCAGAGGAGGTCGTGCGGCTGCGGCGGCTCGGTGCGACGAAGATCCAGCTCGGGGTCCAGAGCCTCGACGAGGCGATCCTCGTCGCCAATCGCCGGGGCCACGGCCTCGCCGAGACGCGCGAGGCCTTCCGCCTGCTCCGCCAGGCGGGCTTCAAGATCCACGCCCATTGGATGGCCAACCTGCTCGGCGCGACGCCGGCTTCGGATCGCGTGGATCTCGCGCGGCTCTTCGACGATCCGGCCTATCGGCCCGACGAGCTGAAGCTCTATCCCTGCAGCTTGATCGAGACGGCGGAGCTGATGCGCCATTGGAAGAGCGGCGCGTGGCGGCCGTACGACGAACACGAGCTGCTCGACGTCGTCGCGGAGGGGCTCGCGCGTGTTCCGCGCTGGTGTCGGGTGACGCGCGTGATCCGGGACATCTCCTCCGACGACATCGTCGTCGGCAACAAGCGGACCAATTTCCGCCAGCTCGCCGAGGCGGAGTCCGCGCGGCGGGGCCACCGGCTCGTCGAGATCCGCGCTCGCGAGATCCGCGGCCGGGCGTTCGAGCCCGATGCGCTTCGTCTCGTCGAGACGCGCTACGACGCCGCGGAAGCCGTCGAGATCTTCCTCGAGCTCGTGACGGAGGCGGACGAGATCGTCGCCTTCCTGCGGCTTTCGCTGCCGAAGCGCCCGTCGTTCGTCGCCGAGCTGT
>CAUJGH010000494.1 GCA_963169575.1 Myxococcota bacterium
CGCCGATCCACTCGGCGACCGGTCGCGTCGATCTCCTCGCGCGCTTCACCGATCCGATCCCGAACACCGTGATCGGCCGCATCACGGGCATCCCGCCCTACCCCGGCGACGAGGAACGCTTTCGCGGCCTCGCCCAGAAGATGATGCAGCGGTACACGTTCTTCGCCGACGCCGCGAAGATCGCGAGCGGCAACGCGGCGATCGAAGAGCTCGCGGAATGGGTCGTCAAGCTCGCCGACGAGCGCCGCGCCTTCCGCGCCGACGACCTCCTCTCCGATCTGATCCACGGCAATACCGGAGAGAACGCCCTCGAGAACACCGAGATCGTCGTCCTCGTCGCGGGCCTCGTCGCCGCCGGCTCCGAGACGACGACGCTCGGCGGAACCCAGGTCCTGCGCCATCTGCTGCGGCATCCGGACGAGCTCGCGAAGCTGCGCGCCGATCAGCGCCTCGCGCAGAACGCGGTCCGGGAGGCGCTGCGCTTCGATTTCGGATCGCTCGCGGCGGTGAACATGCGCTTCGCGATGGAGGACATCGCGCTGCATGCGAAGACGATCCGCGCCGGCGACATGCTCATGCTGAGTCCGGCGAGCGCGAACCGCGACCCGGCCGTCTTCCCCGATCCCGATCGCTTCGACATCCGCCGCGATACGCGCGACGTCGTCACCTTCGGCCACGGCCCGCGCTACTGCCTCGGCGCGAACCTCGCGATGCAGGAGATGACCTGCATGCTCGAAGCCGCGCTCGCGTTCCTGCCGGAATCGGCGTCTCTCGTCGAGTCGCCGGCCGACTGGGAGCAGATCGGGATCATGCGGCGTCCGCTGCGACTCGTCGTCGATTTCGGCTGAGCGGCGCCGGTCGAACGGAGCCAGCCCGAGGCGCGTACCGGCGCTCCAGGAACACGCGAACACCTCCTCTCGCCTCATGCTCGGCACACGAGCAGCGAAGCACGCGTTCGGTGCATCCCATCACCGACTGCGCCGAGTCGAGCCCGGGGCCTCGAGCCTTCCTCTGCCCAAGTGGCGGCTTCTCGGCCCCGCGCGTCCGGTACACGGATTGCACTCGCGAGTGATCCGACGCCGATTCGATTTCGAATCGGCCGCTCCCCGAACCCGCTGATCGCTGCCGTAGGAGACGCATTCCATGCGCCGGTACTCACGCTCCCCTTCCAAGACCTTGTCGGTCGCACTTTCCGTCCTGATGACACTCGCGGTCGCCACCACCGCGAGCGGCAAACGCAAGGGCCCGCTCGATCTCGAGACCCTCACCGCGCCCGAAGTGCAGGCGCTGATGGAATCCGGTCAGCTGACCGCCGTCGAGCTGACGAAGGCCTACATCAAGCGCATCGAGGCGCTCAACAAGCGCGGTCCCGGCCTGAATGCCGTGTCCCAGCTGAATCCGAATGCGCTCGAGGAGGCGCGGCTGCTCGACCTCGAACGCAAGCAGGGCATCGTTCGAAGCCCGGTGCACGGCATGCCCGTCCTCATGAAGGACCTGATCGACGTGAAGGGCATGTACACCTCGAACGGCAACTACTCGCTCCGCGATTCGTTCCCGGAGGTCGACTCGGGCGTCGCAGAGAAGCTGCGGGAGCGGGGCGCCGTGATCCTCGGCAAGCTCGGCCTCTCCGAGTACGCGAACTTCTTCGGCAACCAGCCGTCGGGCTTCTCGAATCTGACGGGCCAGGTCCTGAACGCGATCGACGCGGACCAGAACCCGAGCGGTTCGTCTTCGGGCAGCGGCGCTGCCGGCGCCGCCGCGCTCTCGCTCCTGACGATCGGCACCGAGACGTCGGGCTCGATCATCAGCCCCGCCCGAGCCCAGGGCCTCGTCGGCCTGCGCCCGACGGTCGGCCTCGTCCCCGGCGTCGGCATCGGTCCGATCTCGGCCTCCCAGGACACCGCGGGCCCGATGGACCGCACGGTCGCCAACGCCGCCTACACCCTGACCGCCATCGCCGGCTTCGATCCCGAGAGCAGCTACGACGGCCTCTGGGGCCTCACGCCCGAAGAAGACGACCTCGTCATTCCGCCGCTGCCCGAGACCCTGCCCGACTATCTCTCGGCCCTCGATCTCGGCTTCGTCGCCGGCAAGCGCATCGGATACAACGGCAATCTCGTCGATTCCGACGGCGTGAAGACGCCGCTCGGCGAGGCCTACGACGCGCTCGTCGCCGCCGGCGCGATCCTCGAGCTGCGGCCGGTCCTGAGCCCGGCGCTCGCCCTGCCCTCGGGCAGCATCCTCAACTGGGAGGCGCGACGCGACATCAACCGCTACTACGCGAACCTCGGTCCCGACGCCCCGATCAAGTCCCTCGACGAGGAGATCGCGAAGAACAACGAGGAGTCCGACCAGGCCCTCAAATTCGGGAACGCGACGCATCTGCGCGTCAACGACTTCATCATCACCGACTTCGTCGGCGGCCCGACGACGATGGATCCGGGCAACACCGTCGCGAACGACTACAAGAACGCCCTGCTGCAGGGCAAGATCATCGCCCACGCGAGCATCGATCTGCTGATCCAGAACGAGACGCCCGACGATCCGAGCGACGACTTCATCGCGATCCTCGGCTCCGCGCCGAACGGTCCGCGTGCCGGCTATCCGCAGATCACGATCCCGATGGGCTTCAACGCGACGAGCCGGCGGACGGTCGACGTCAATCTCTATGGCACGGCCTACAGCGAGCGCGACCTGCTCGGTGTCGCCTACGTCATCGAGCAGGCGACGCTGAAGCGCCAGCCGCCCTCGGCGATCAATCCGAGCTTCTACCGCTGTTCGAAGACCGAGCCGCGGCCGCGCTTCGCGGCCCGTGGCAGCTGCAACCCCGACTACGATTTCTCGATGTTCCAGGCGGGCGGCAAGCCCGAGACCCTGCCCTTCGCGCTCGAGCTCGAATCCGTGAAGGGACTCCAGGAACGGATGGCCGCGGGCACGCTGACCGCCGAGACGCTGACCCGCGCCTATCTCGCCCGCATCGCCCTGACCAACGCGGAGGGACCGGCGGTCCAGGCGGTCCGCTCGCTGAACACCGGGGCCCTCAAGGAAGCGAAGGCCCTCGACAAGGAGCGGGCGAAGAAGGGGCCGCGCGGTCCGCTGCACGGCATCCCCGTCCTCGTCGACGATTCGATCGACGTCCGCAAGCTGCCGACGACGGCGGGCTCGATCGCGCTGCAGGATTCCTATCCTCGCAGCGATGCATCGATCGTGGCGCGCCTGAAGGCGGCGGGCGCGATCATTCTCGGCAAGACCAACGTCAGCGAGCTGAACAGCGTCTTCGATACCGGCATGCC
>CAUJGH010000495.1 GCA_963169575.1 Myxococcota bacterium
GGCTGGCACGTGATCGATGCGATCGACGGGCAGGATCGGGGCGGCGTCGCCGAGGCGCTCGAAGCGGCGAGGCGGGAGTTCGATCGCCCGACGCTGATCGTCCTGAAGACGTTGATCGGCCGCGGCGCGCCGAACTTCGAAGGGAAGAACAAGGCCCATGGCGGCCCGCTCGGCGCGGCCGAGACGAAGCTCGCGAAGGAGCGCATCGGCTGGCCGACGAGCGGCGATCTCGTGGTCCCCGACGACGTGCGCGCCTACTGCGCCGGTCGCGGGGCCGACAAACATGCGCAGCGCCTGGCGAGCGACGCGCGCCTCGCCGAATGGCGCAAGGCGAATCCGCAGGCCGCCGCCCGGTTCGATGCCGCGCGCGGTCGGCGCATGCCCGCCGATCTCGAGGCGAAGCTGCTCGAAGGCATGAACGGTCTCGCGGACGCGACGCGCAAGCATTCGGCGACGGCGCTCGAGCGGCTCGGCGTCGAGGTGCCTTACCTCGCCGGCGGGTCGGCGGATCTCGCGGGCTCGGCGGCGCCGCCGATCGTGAAATCGGCCGGACTGGTCGGTCCCGCGGCGGGCCCGGGCGCCGATCCCTTCGCCGGACGCAACATCCATTTCGGCGTCCGCGAGCATGCGATGGGCGCGATCGCGAACGGCATCGCGCTCGACGGAACCTTCCTCGCCTACTGCGGCACGTTCCTGATCTTCAGCGACTACATGCGTCCGGCGATCCGCCTCGCCGCGCTGATGAAGACGAAGACGCTCTTCGTCTTCACCCACGATTCCCTCTTCGTCGGCGAAGACGGACCGACCCATCAGCCCGTCGAGCAGATCGACAGTCTCCGAGTCGTCCCGGGGCTGACGCTGTTCCGCCCGGCGGACGGCGTCGAGACGGCGATGGCCTACGCCTTCTACCTCGAGCAGGCGAAGGGCCCCGTGGCCCTCTCCTTGACACGGCAGACCGTGCCCGGGCTCGAGCGTCCGGCCGGTTTCGATCCCCGGTCCGTCTGGAAGGGCGCGTACATCGTCTCCGACGTCGCTCCGGATGCCTCCGCGAAGCGCGCGGGCAAGGCCGACGTCGTGCTGCTCGCGACCGGTTCGGAGGTCTCCCTCGCCGTCGCGGCCGCCGCGCTGCTCGCAGCCGATGGGATCCATGCCCGCGTCGTCTCGATGCCGAGCGTCGAGCTCTTTCTGCAGCAGCCGAACGCCGACCAGGACGCGATCCTGCCCGATGACGGGACGCCGATCGTCGCGATCGAGGCCGGCCGGGGCGAGACGCTGCGCCGCTTCGTCGGCCGCCGTGGCCTCGTCATCGGCATGGAACGCTTCGGTGCTTCGGCGCCCTATCAGGCGCTGGCGGAGCATTTCGGCTTCACGCCGGTGTCCGTCGCGAAGCGCGTCAAGGCGCACGTCTAGGCGCGCCTCGCCCTGCGGCGTCGCCCGCGACCGCGAGGGTCGTCCGCGCACTGCGCATCCTGCGGCTCGTTCGGCTCAGAGACGTTCGGGGCCAGACGAGGCCCCCCAGTCGAGAAACGCCCGCGAGCAGCGCCCGCCCGATCAGTCGGCGATGACGATCGAATCGATCCGATCGCCCTGGGCGACGGCGTCGACGATGTCCTGGCCGGTCGTGACCTGACCGAACACGGCGTGCTTGCCGTCGAGCCACGGCGTCGGGACGTGGGTGATGAAGAACTGCGAGCCGTTCGAGTTCGGGCCCGCGTTGGCCATCGAGAGGCGGCCGGGGACGTCGTGCGGGATCGCGAGGGCGCTCTTCTCGTCGGGGAAGGTGTAGCCGGGGCCGCCGGTGCCGGTGCCCTTGGGACAGCCGCCCTGGATCATGAAGTCGGCGATCACGCGATGGAATTTCAGGCCGTCGTAGAAGCCCTGCTTCGCGAGCTTGATGAAGTTGCCCGTCGTCTCCGGGGCCTTGTCGGTGAAGAGTTCGAGGGTGATGACGCCCTTCGAGGTCGTGATCGTGGCGGTGGTCATCTTGTTCTCCGTGTGGGGGCGGGCGATCCTCGGGTTCGGGGGCCGGCCGATTCGGGCGTGCATTGTAACCGCTCGAATCCGCCGGGAAAGTCGCACGCTGGCGGGAGACGCGGGCCGAGGCGATCGACGCCGGATGCACGGCCGGGATCGATGCCCGCGCCGGCGCCGGTGGTTCGACGGGAGGGACTCGCCGTGGACATCAAGCGTTATTTCATCGACGAGCTGAAGCGCGTCTACCAGGACCGGATCGCTTCGGCTGGCCGCGCGGAGGCCGACGCAGCGCTCGAGGCCGAAGAGATCCGCACGGCCTCGAATCGCCGCGAGGATGCAAAGAGCGCCGATCTCCAGAACCGGCTCGCGGCCGGCCATCGCGCGCGGCGCGAGCAGTGGGTCGAGGAGGTCGACAAGCTGATTGCGTTCGCGGAGCGCGGGCTGCCCGATTTCAAGCCGACGGCGAAGATCGGTCTCGGCGCGCTGGTCGACGTCCGGATCGAGGACGAGCTCGGCGAGGCCGAGGAGCGCACGCTCTTCGTGCTGCCCGTCGGAGCCGGGACGGAGGTCTCGGGCCCGGGCGGCGATGGATTCGTCTCGGTCGTGACGCCGATCTCGCCCGTCGGCCGCTCGCTCGTCGGAGCGCGCGTCGGCGACGCCTTCGACATCACGATCGAGGGACGCGAGCGGTACTGGACGATCGAGAGCGTGGCCTAGGGAAGGCCCGGGATCGAGCTCGAAAATGCGGAACGAGCGCACGCCGCGGCCGGAGTCGCGTACGGCGAGGAGCATCGAATGGACGCGGGATCGGATTTCGTCGACCGGAAGGTGATCGTCACCGGAGCGGCTGCGGGCATCGGGCGTGCGATCGCGCGCCGTTTCGCGCAGGCGGGTGCGCGGGTCGCCTGCCTCGACCTGAACGCGCCGGCGCTCGCGCGCACGGCCGAGGAGATCGGGGCGGAGACGGGGGCGCAGATCGTTTCGCTCGTCGCCGACGTCTCGCGCGAGGATGCGACGTCTCGCGCCGTCGACGATGCGGTCTCGGCGATGGGCGGCCTCGACGTGCTCGTCAACAACGCGGGCATCGTGATCCTGCAGCGCTTCGACGAGACGCCGATCGAGGACTGGGATCGGACCTTCGCGACCAACCTCCGTTCGATGTTCCTGATGGCGCGTGCCGCGCTGCCCGCGCTGCGGCGATCCGGCGCCGGCGCGATCGTCAACATCGCCTCGATCGCCGCCTATCGCTACACGGTGCCCCACGTCCCCTACGCGACGGCGAAGGCCGGCGTCGTCGCCTTCACCCGCGATCTCGCCGTCGAGCTCGCGCCCGACCGGATCCGCGTCAATGCCGTCGCGCCCGGGCCGATCGCGACCGAGATGCTCGGGAAGCTGACCGACGAGGAGCTCGGCAAGGCAGGAAGGCACTATCTGCTCGGTCGCCTCGGCAAACCCGAGGACATCGCGGAGGCCGTCGCCTTCCTCGCCTCGGAGCGTGCTGCGTACGTCACGGGGGCGACGCTGCCGGTGACGGGCGGGGCGGAGCTGGCGTCGCGGCCGGTGCGGTCGGAGGATCGTTAGGCGCGTCAGGCGCGGGCGCCGGCTGGGCTTGCTGGCGGATGCGGCGGCGACGCCCAGCCTAGCGATAGTCGTGCGTCGCCGGCAGCCGGGCCTCGCCGGACGAATCGGCCGACGCATCGTCCGGGAGCCGAAGCGCACGCAGCTCGCGCACCCGGACGTGCAGCACGCCTTCGACCCTTTGGAGCGGGCCTGCGACCTCGATCAGCGCCGCCTGATGGAGCGGCACGCGGAAGCGGTTCGCCATGTCGGGCGTCAGCACCGCGTTCGAGAGCCCCGTCTCGTCCTCGAGCGTCACGAAGCAGAAGCCCTTCGCGGAGCCGGGTCGCTGGCGGACGATGGCGTGGCCCGCGATGCGGACGAAGGCGCCGTCGGGCATCTCGCGCAGCTTCGCAGCGCAGAGGATGCCCTCGCGATCGAGCCGCGCGCGCAGATGGGCGAAGACGTGGACCCCCGTCGTCAGGCCCGCGAGCCGATAGTCGGCGAGTGTCGTCTCGAGGGGAGAGAGCGGACGGAGCGGAGATTCGGCAGCCGAATCGGCATCCGCCGTCTTCGCCGCCGCCTCCTCCGCTTCCACGGCCGTGGCCGCCGGCGCCGATGGCCGCGCGAGTGCCCGGCCTGCGAAGAGCGAGCGCGGGTCGCGCTCGAGAGCGGCGACCTGCCAGAGCGCCGCGCGCCGCTCGGTCGGCGCGTCGCGCAGGCCGGCGAGCGCGCCGAGCTCCGCGAGCGCCTCGAGCTCGTCCCGATCGGGCCCCGCGCGCCGCACGAAATCACCGACGTCGTCGAAGGCGCGCACCGCACGCGCCGCGACGATCCGCGCGGCCGTCCTGCGCCCGAGCCCGCCGACCGCATCGAGCCCGATGCGCACCGCCGGGCGAGCGCGCTGCTCTGCGTCGCCACGTCGCGGCCCCGGCTCGAGATCGCTCTGCGGCTGCGAGCAGCCGACGTCGATCGGACGCACCTCGACGCCGTGGCGCTGCGCATCCTGGATCAACGTCGCCGGGCTGTAGAAGCCCATCGGCTGGGCGCGCAGGAGGCCGACGAGGAAGGCTGCCGGATGGTGGCGCTTGAGATAGGCGGAGCCGTAGGCGATCAGCGCGAACGACGCGGAATGGGATTCCGGGAAGCCGTAGAGCGCGAACGAACGGATGTGGAGGACGATCTGATCTTCCGCCTCCGGCGAGAGACCGCGCGCACGCATGCCGCTGCGCAGGCGCGCTTCGATCTTCTGCATGCGCTCGATGGAGCGCTTGAAGCCCATCGCGCGGCGCAGCTCCTCGGCCTCGCCGCCGGTGAAGCCGGCGACGGTCATCGCGATCCGCAGCAGCTGCTCCTGGAAGATCGGGACACCGAGCGTCCGCTCGAGGATCGGGCGCAGCGATTCGTGCGGATACGTGACGGGCTCGCGGCCGGCGCGGCGATTCAGATAGGGATGGACCATCTGGCCGACGACCGGCCCGGGCCGGATCAGGGCGATCTCGACGACGAGGTCGTAGAAGGTCTTCGGCTTGAGCCGTGGGAGGGTCGCCATCTGGGCGCGGCTCTCGATCTGGAAGACGCCGACCGTATCCGCGCGTCGCATCATCGCGTAGGTCTCGGGATCGTCGGACGGGAGCTTCGCGAGGTCGACGTCGACGCCTTCGTGGCGCGCGATCAGGGGCAGCGTCTGTTCGAGGGCCGCGAGCATGCCGAGGCCGAGCAGGTCGATCTTGATGATGCCGAGGTCGGCGCAGTCGTCCTTGTCCCATTGCACGATCCGCCGCCCGGCCATCGTCGCCGGCTCGATCGGCACGACCTCGTCGAGGCGGCCCGCGGCGATGACGATGCCGCCGCTGTGCTGTCCGAGATGACGCGGCAAGCCCTGCACCGCAGAGACGAGGTCGATCCAATGGCGCACCCCCGGCGCCTCCGGATCGAGCTTCGCCTCGCGCAGCCGCGCCTCGAATTCCGGATCACCGCCGAGACCGGTCGAGGGGCTCCGGCGCTCGGATGCGGATTGGCTCTCGGATGACTTGCGGCTCTCGGGCGAGAAGTCGAGCCGGCCGACGAGCTTCGCGAGCCGGTCGATCGCCTCGGGCGCATGGCCGAGGACCTTGCCCATCTCGCGAACGGCGAGCTTCATCTGATAGGTGATGACGTTCGCCGTCATCGCCGAGCCCGCCGCACCGTACTTCGCGAAGACGTATTGGATGACCTTCTCGCGCGGCTCGCCCGACGGGAAGTCGATGTCGATGTCGGGCCACTCGCCGCGCTCTTCGGAGAGGAAGCGCTCGAAGAGAAGGTCCATCCCCACCGGATCGACGGCGGTGATCCCGAGCGCATAGCAGACGGCGCTGTTCGCCGCCGAGCCGCGGCCCTGGCAGAGGATGCGCTCGCGCGCCGCGAAGGACGTGATGTCCTCGACGATCAGGAAATAGCCCGCGAGATCGAGCTTCTCGATCAAGGCGAGCTCGCGTTCGAGCAGCCGCCCGACGCGCGGGCCGGGCCGGTCGCCGTAGCGCCTGCGCGCGCCGAGCCGGACG
>CAUJGH010000496.1 GCA_963169575.1 Myxococcota bacterium
TGCGTGACGTCCTCGATCCCGTTGGCCCGGGCGATCACGGCAGCAGGAACGCCGTAGCGCAGCCCGATCCGGTAGAGGTTCTCGCCGGGGGCGACCTCGTGATAGGCGCCTCGAGGCTCCGAAGCGGGCGGGCTCGCGCAACCCGACGAGAGGAGCGCACTGGCCGAGAGGAGCGCGAAGAAGGCGATCAGGCGAGCGGACGGACGAACGGAAGCGACGCATTCCGGCTGCGGCGGCGATCCAGCCGCCGGCGAGCGTGTGCGCCGACCCGTCTGCGGTCGTTTCATTCGAAGCCGGAGAACGGCTCAGGGCTCGACGAGGAGAGGCTGTCCGGGCCGCGAAGGCGGAACGGCGCTCCAGCTCGAAATCGCGCCGAGATTGCCCGCTCCGTCGATGGCACCGATCGCCACGAATTCCTCGTGATCGACCGGGACGATCGCGGAGTAGAGCTGCAAGGTGCCGCTCGCGAAGCTGGCCGGCTTGCCGACCTCGACCTGTCGCGCGCCGCTGGTCTGGCCGCGGGTCCGCGAGACGAAGACCACGAAGCGGCTGACCTGCGCGGGGCTCGGATGGCCCCAGGTCACCTCGTGCAGCACGATCTCTCCCGCGGCGGCTGCGCCCGGCGTTGCGGCGAAGCTCCCCAGCAGGAGCGCGAGCGCCCAGCCCGGGATCGCCCGCCGAAGTCCATTCTTCCATGCGCTCGCGTCCCCGGCGATCGGCCGAGGCGCTGCTTGCTCGTTCATGATTCCCCCCCGAGATCGGACGAACAGGGCCGATCCAGCTCGCGCGAGCATACCGCGGGATCGGACGGCGGCGGACTCGAGACCACCGCGGGCCCTTTCGGCTCGGAGACGCCATCGGCATTTCGTTCGCTGAACCGGACCTCGCCGAGCGGGGAGAAGGTCTGGACCTCGATCATCGGGGTCGCCGCGACGACGCGGCCGACGGCGTTGACGTAGCCGCGCTCCGGATCGAGCTCGTGCGCCTCCACGAAGACACAGCCCTCGAGGGGCCTCTCCGGCGAGCAGAAATCGTGGGTCTCGATGCCGAGCGCCCCGCGCGCCGAGCGGAATCCGGCCCGGGCCTGGGTCGTCATCGCGACGCGGATGTCGACCTCGAGGGCGGTCGTGAAGAGGCCCAGACGCAGATGCTCCCGGACGCGGCCGCTGAGCTGCGCGGCGAGTACGTGTCCGGTCGCGCGCTCGAGGGTCCAGACGAAATCGCTGAAGCTGCCCGGAACGACCTCCGTTCCGGTCGAGAGCAGATGGGCCTCGATGGCATCGGCGGGGATCCGGATGCGGATACGCTCGCTTTGCTCGTCTGGCTCGAGATGCGCCGGACGCGGCGCGCTCCATTGGCTGTCGAGACGACCCGGCTCTTCCGGCGGAGAGACCTCGAAGACGACCTGGATCCAGCGCGGGGTCGGATCGCCCAGATCGAGCGCCGCGGCATGGGCATGCGACGCGAGGCCGATCAGCGCAAGCAGGGCGAACAGGCCCAACGCGCGGGTCGGGATCCATCCGGAAAGTCCGCGGCGCGATCGCATCCCTGCCCCCATGGCCCGGCCGGCGATCTGCCGGTCGGCGTCGTCGACGCAGGGCGACAGTGCAAGAGCGGTACCGGCAGGCGGGGATGCCGCGGGAGGTTCCGCGCACCGCTCCGGGCTCTCCGCGGCCGGGGGACTCGGCCTTTGGGACAAGAGCGGAAAAAACGCGGACCGAGTTGCCGATCCCCAGCTCCCTCGCCCGGGCCGGACCGCCCGCGCGCTCCCGCTACGATCCGCCCGGGCCTTCGGGCCCCGCGATGCAATCCCCGAGACGCCGGCGCCCCAGCCTCGGGGCGCCGCCCCATAGGAGGCGAAACCCATGGCCGCCGAACGATCGGAGACGGAGCGCGCACGCCTGCCGAGCCAGGGCGAGCCCTGGGCCGCGCTGCGGGAGCGGCTCGTGCAGCTCGGCGCGAAGGACGTCGACTGGCGCGGCAAGCGCAGCGCCGTCTACGTCTTCCATCCCGGCGAGGACGTGCTCGAAGTCGCGAAGGAGGCCTACGCGCTCTACCAGTCCGAGAATGCGCTCGGTCCGGCGGCGTTCCCGAGCCTGCGGCGGATGGAGAGCGAGGTCGTCGCGATGGCGATCGATCTGCTGAACGGGCCCGCCGAGGCGACGGGCAACATCACCTCCGGCGGGACGGAAAGCATCCTGCTCGCGGTCAAGTCCTGCCGCGACGCGGCGGCGGCGAAGGGCATCGACGTGCGCGGCGCGAAGATCGTCCTGCCGCGGACGGCGCATCCCGCCTTCGACAAGGCCGCTCATTATCTCGGGCTCCTGACGGTCCGTGTGCCGGTCGGAGCGAACTTCGAGGCGGATCCCGACGCGATGCGGCGTGCCGTCGACGCGCGCACGCTGATGATCGTCGGCTCCGCGCCCTGCTTCCCGTACGGCCTCGTCGATCCGATCCCGGCGCTCGCCGAGATCGCCCGTGACCACGACCTCTGGCTCCACGTCGACGCCTGCGTCGGCGGCTACCTGAATCCCTTCGCCGAACGGGAAGGCGTCGTGCTCCCGGCCTGGGATTTCCGGGTCGATGCGGTGAACACGATCTCCGCGGACCTCCACAAATACGGCTATGCGGCGAAGGGCGCGTCGACGCTCCTGCACCGCAGCGCCGCGCAGCATGCCCATCAGATCTTCCAATTCGACGACTGGCCGGCGGGCGGCATGTCGACGCCGACGGTCGCGGGTACGCGCCCGGGCGGCGCGATCGCCTCCGCCTGGGCGGTGCTCCACTACCTCGGCGTCGAGGGCTACCGCGAGCGCACGCGCCGGGCGCTCTCAGCCCGGCGCCGGATCGCCGAGGGCGTCTCGGCCCTCGGGCTGCGGATCCACGGCGATCCGCGGCTCGCGCTGCTGGCCTACGGGATGCCGGAGGGAGATCCGGTCTCGATCTTCGCGGTCTGGAAGGGGCTCTACGAGCGGGGCTGGTTCAGCGGTGTCGTGCAGCAGCCGGATGGCATCCATCTCATGCTGTCCCCCGCCCACGACGAGGTCGCCGATCGCTACCTCACCGACGTCGCCGAATGTCTGGCCGCCGCCCGGCGAGCGGGCGGCGGCGCGGAGATCGCCGCGCCCGTGCGTTATGCCTGATCGGGTCCGGGGCGCGGGCCCGGGCGGTCGCCGGCCTGCCCCTGCGAGCGGTTGTGGGCGACGTATTGACTGTGGATGTGCATCAGCCCCTTATGGACGTCTTCGGCGTTGCCATAGTTGTCGACCTCGACATGGATCGCGTAGTCGGCGATCCGGAGCAGCTCACCGCCGTCGAAACCGACGAAGGCCAGCGTCGGCACTCCGCGCTTGCGCGCATAGCGACAGGCCTCGACGACGTTCGGCGAGCTCCCGCTCGCGCTCACGAGCAGGACGGCGTCGCCGTCGCGCAGGTAGTATTCGAGCTGTCTGCGGAAGATCTGGTCGTAGGCGACGTCGTTGGCGATGGCCGTGATCAGAGCGGCATTCGATGCGAGCGAGACCGTGCGCAGCGCCGGATGGCCGTCGACGTGGGTTCCCTTGGAGAGATCGCAGGCCGAATGATCCGAGAGCGATGCGCTGCCGCCGTTCCCGGCGACGTAGACGGTCCCGCCGCCCTGCGACACCCGGAGCAGCACCGCGAGGACCGCCTCCATGCGCTTCGCGTCGACGCGCCGCAGGGCGGTGACGAGCCGGTCGTGATATTCCGCCATGAACCGCGGGAAATCGTCCATCGGCGGGACGGTAGAGTATTCGCGGCGCGCCGGCCGGGCGCGGGAGCGAACCGGGAGGGGATCCTTGCAGCGCCGTGACGATCGATCGCCCCGGGCTCTTCGCGCCGGGTCCGTATCCGAGGCAGAGCGGATCGAGGGCGCGGCGGTCTTCCTCGATCGCGACGGGACCCTGATCGCGGATCGTGGACCCCTTCTCTCTCCGGCGGCGCTCGAGCTGCTGCCCGGCGTACCGGATGCGCTCCGTCGTCTGGCGGGGGTCGGCTATCGCCTGATCGTCGTGACCAATCAATCCGCCGTCGGCCGCGGCCTGCTCGACCTCGCGGGGCTCGAGCGGATCCACACTGCCCTGCGCGACGCGCTCGCGGCCGAGGGCGCCGCGATCGACGGCCTCTACTTCTGCCCCGATGCGCCCGGCCCGCTCGGCGAGCCCGAGAGCCCGACGGGTCGGCGCAAACCGGGAACGGGCATGCTCGTCGAGGCGGCCCGCGACCATGCCCTCGACCTCGGCCGCTGCTTCATGATCGGCGACCAGGCCCGGGACACACGCGCCGGCCAGCGCGCCGGCTGTCGCGCCAGCATCCTGCTCCGGACCGGACAGGGCGAATCGTTCGCCGGTTGCACGAACGACTTCGACCTCGTCTGCGACGATCTCCCGGCCGCCGCCGACTGGATCCTCGCGGCGGGTCGGTGAATCGCCCTCCGCTGACGACGAGGTCGCTCAGCGCAGACCGGCGATCCGATCGCCCGACACGACGACGAGGTTCCCGACGTCGTTGGTTCCCGGCGAGAGCCCATCGCCCAACATCTCGTTCACGATGAGGTCGTCGCGCCCGTCCTGGTCGTGATCGCCCGCGTCCGCGCTGTAGCAGAGCACGTCGCCCGCCCGGACGCCGTGGACCTCGCTGATCCGAACGAGCGAGGCGTCGGGCTGATCGCCCCAGCGCAGCTCGATCCGCTCCGGGAAGGGGCCCGATTGTCCGTGGAAGATGTGGACGATGCCGGCCTCCCCCCGGCCGTAGGGGCTGCCGTGGGGCGAGCTGAAGGCGAGGTCCGGTCGGCCATCGCCATCGAAATCGCCCTGCAGCGCCGTATCCGAGGCGATGTCGTTGATCGCGGCGCCGACGAACGTCGTCATGCGAAAGCCGACGGGCGGCGCATCGAGATCGATCATCGGCGCCCCGCGCAGGCTCTCGGCCCGGTAGAGGAGATGGCCACTGCCGGAGTTGGGCCGATCGCCGTTCGTGCTGAGGTCTCCCACGATGTCGCCGACGAACAGGTCGGCAAAGCCGTCGTCGTCGAAGTCGAGCCCCCCGAGCAGCTCTTCGCCGAACGAGATGTTGCGCGTCGCGCCGCGCACCTCGCTCGTATCGCCCGGGGCCGCGTCCAACGCGAAGCTGAAGCCATTCGGCCAGGGTCCGACGAAGTTGTCGTCCCAGGCGATGTAGATCCGCCCATCGAGCGGCCCTCCACGCCCATGGGCCGGCCCTGCGGCGCCGGGCCCCGGGCCGAGGGTTCCGCCGGCGCGATTGAGCGTGGCGGCGACGATGATCTCGGCGAAGCCGTTGCCATCGAGATCCGCGATCTGCAGCGTCGCCCCGAGATGGAACTCGTTCGAGCCCGGCGGCGGGAGGATCCGGGCGATGTCGCCCGGGAGCGCCGTGCTCCCGAACTCCGCGAGGTCGACGAGGTCGCCGGCCGCGAGCGCGGCTCCCCCGCGAACGAGATAGACGGCGCCGGCATCGGGCGAGAGGCCCTGATCTTCCTGATCCGCGCTCATCGCGAGGTCGGCGATCCCGTCGCCCGTCACGTCGCCCGTTCGGATCCACATGCCGAGCCGGTCGCTCGAGGCGATGCCGACGAAGGTCGTCAGCGTCAGTCCGACGGGCGGCGCCGCGAGGTCGATCGGCGCGAGGCTCGCGGCCTGGCTCGCGAGTTCGGCGCCGCCGACGAGGATCGTGACGGCTCCGGCCCCGACGCGGCCGGCCCCGGGCGTATGGTTCTGGCGGGCGACGATCAGATCGGCGACGCCGTCGCCCGTCAGATCGTCCATCCAGACCTCGCTGCCGGCGTTCTCGAACGCGGCCGCGCCCAGGATCCGCAGGACGCGGGATTGCGGGACGGCCGTATCGATCGCGCCGGAAACCGTGCCATCGCCGAAGAGCACGAAGATCTCGCCGGCATTGCCTCGTCCGAGCGGACTCGCGCGCATCGCGGCGAGCGCGAGATCGTTGTTTCCGTCGCCGTCGAGATCATGACCGCCCGAGACCGGGACGCCGAAGCTGCCATTGCCGCTCGAGCCGTGCAGGCGAAGCAGGCCGCTCGCGCCACTCGGGATCGTCGCGAGATCGAGGCTGCGCTCCGGTCGACCATCCGATGCGTCCCCGGAGCCGCTCCCGGATCCGTCCGAGCAGCCGAACATCAGTCCCGCCCAGACTGCGGCCGTCCAGGCCGAGACGCGCGCACTCGGTCGGCTGCGCCCTGCTCCGGTCGCTGCACGCCGGTCACACGCCGCACGCGTCGCGCGCCCTGCCCGCCTCCGCCATCGTCTCGTCGACTGACTCTGCATGCGCGGGAGCATAGACAGGCCGGCGCGCAGCGTCCGTGTCGTCCGTCTCCCGATTCGCGATCAGCGCGAGCGCCGGACGCGCTCGCGGACCCATTGCAGGTCGTGACCGATCCGCCGGAGTCGGCGGCCGATTCGCCGGGCGAGCGGGAGCCGAGGACCCGGGTCGAGATGCAAGGCGGCGAAGCTGCGCTCGATTCCGCGGCGCTCCTCGTCCGTCAGCACGAGCGTGCGCGCCGGCAATGCCGCCGCCACCTGGGCTTCGTCCTGTGCCCCGACGATCGCCGCGCAGACGCCCGGCTGCGAGACGACCCAGGCGAGCGCGACCGCGCCGATCGCGACGCCCCGATCGCGGGCGATCGGCAGCAGCGTCTGCTCGATCGCCTCGTTGATCTGCTGCCGATTCTGGCGCTGGAAGAGCGGCTCTTGGCGACGACCGTCGCGGAGCGGCGGGGCGCCGTTGGCAGCGCGGCCGGCGAGCAGCCCCCGCGCGAGGGGGGAGTAGGCGAGCAAGCCAATGCCCTGCGCCCGGGCGGCCGGGAGGATCTCCGCCTCGACCCGGCGATCGAGCAGGCTGTACGGATCCTGGGTCGTCGCGATCCCTTCGCTTCCTGCATGGCGTTCGGCGACGCCCAGATCGCGGGCCGAAAAGTTCGAGACGCCGATCGCTTTCAGCTTGCCTTCGCCGCGCAGACGCTGGAGCTCGCCGAGCGTCTCGGGGAGCGGAGTTCGCGGATCCCGCTGATGGATCTGGACGAGATCGAGCATCTCGCATCGCAGCCGGCCGAGACTCGCCTCGACGTCCCGCCGGATCGATTCCGGCCGCGCGTCCCGCCGCACCGTGCGCCGCCGTCCATCGACCTCCGCTGCAAAGAGCACGTCGCCGAACGCGTCGTCCCAGCGAAGACCCACCTTCGTCATCACGATCACGCGCTCGCGCCGGCCGCGGAGCCACGCGCCGAGCAGGCGCTCGCCGTCGCCGAAGCCGTAGAGCGGCGCGGTGTCGATGGCGCAGAGTCCGTGCTCGAGGGCGAAGTCGAGGGCGCGTTCGATCTCCCGCGCGCGGGCGACCGGCTCGCGATACATGCCGCCGAGCACCAGCGACGGAATCGGGAGCCCGCTGCGGCCGATCGGAGGTCGGAGGTCGGGATCCATGGGCTCACTTCCCTGCGGATCGAGCCCGATCAGAGCGCGACGTCGCGCTGGCCGGGTTCCAGCGCGTTCACGCGCACGGCCATGTTGCCGGGCGGGTGTTCGTTGTCGTACATGAGCTGGTGGAGATCGCCGACCCGTTCGAAGGGGGCGCTGGTCGACAGACAGGGATCGATCAAGCCGCGAGCGACGAGCTCCGTGATCTCCGCGCATTCCCGGGTGTTCGCGAAATGCGAGCCCTGCAGGCGCTTCTGACGCATCCAGAGGAAACGCAGATCGACGTCGGCGTTGTAGCCCGAGGTCCCGCCGCAGATCACGACCATGCCGTCGCCGTCGCAGACGTACATCGACGTCGGGATCGTCCCCTCGCCCGAATGTTCGAATACGATGCGCGGGTTGCGGCGCTCGCCGAGCGCCGTCCAGATGGCAACTGGATGCACCGCATACCCGGCGTCTCGAAAGGCGACTCCGGGTTCCGGAAGGCGGTGGACATGGTGGACCACCTCAAAGCAGACATCGGCGAACACCTGCCGGACCGCTCCCGCACTGTCGAGTTGACCCTTGCGCCGCACCAGCTGTTGTCCCTCGCCGACGGAACCATCAATCTGGCGCAGACGGGCTGACGAATACTCGCTGCACTACGCCTTGAACGGCGCTGCTCTCAGCTCAGCGGCGGCCGGGCCACTAGACTCCGCCCCGGGGATGGCCAATAAGGGCTGCTCGGGTCGGCCGACTCGTCACACGGCGCAGTCAGGCTCGGGAACCCCGATTGACGTGCCGTAGCCCCACTCCGCCGGGCATGCGTGATCAGCAGGCCTCGCACACTCCGGGCAATGATGCGGCGGCTGGCCGCATTCTTCGCCGCTCAGAGTTATGCAGCCTGGGTTTGCCGGCTCTTCGCGTTCTGGCGGGGTTAGTGGCCGAGGAGGTTCCAGTTGCAGCCGCCGGTGTAGAGCAGGACGCGTAACCGGTAGTTGTCGAAGTTGCGGAAGCCGTGGCCGACGCGCTTGATCTTCTTGATGAGCAGGTTCAGCGCTTCGGTCGGGCCGTTCGAGGCGCCGGTGATGTGCCAGTTCAGGATCTGGTCCCGCCAGCGCTTGAGGGTGCCGCCCATCGAGCGGAACTCCGCCGGTTTCGCGGTGGCGCAGTCCTCGATGACCCCGTCGAGCCAGGCGGCGGCGACGTCGGGATCCGCGGCGAGGGTGTAGAGGTCCCGCAGGCACTCTTTGGCCAGCCAGGCGGCGTGCACGTGTCCGTCGGGATCGCCCGCCGCGAGCAGCCCGCGCAGCTTGGTGGTGCCCTTGTCGTCGAGACGTTCCGCCGCTTTGGTCAACAGCTTGCGGGACCGATACAGCGGATCGGCCGTTCTGCCACGGTGGCCGAGGGTCTCGTTCTGCACGCGGCG
>CAUJGH010000497.1 GCA_963169575.1 Myxococcota bacterium
GACGGGCGACTACTGGGTGGACGAGAAGGCCCATTCGGCGACCTTCACCGATCAGGGCATCCAGACATGCGAGAAGATGCTGCGGGGCGACAACCTCTTCGATCCGGGCATGCTGCCCGTGCTCCACGCGCTGCAGCAGGCCCTCGCGGCGCACGCCCTGAAGCGGATCGACGTCGACTACGTCGTGCGCGCCGGCGACGACGGCAGCAAGGAAGTCGTGATCGTCGACGAGCATACGGGCCGCCTGATGCCCGGCCGCCGCTGGTCGGACGGCCTCCATCAAGCCGTCGAGGCGAAGGAGGGGATCCAGGTCCGCAGCGAGAACCAGACGCTCGCCTCGATCACCTTCCAGAACTACTTCCGCATGTACGAGAAGCTCGGCGGCATGACCGGTACTGCGGATACCGAAGCCGAAGAGTTCGCCAAGATCTACAACCTCGACGTCTCGCTCATGCCGACCAATCGGCCGATGATCCGCCACGATCATGCCGACGTCGTCTTCAAGACGAAGCGGGAGAAGTTCGACGCGGTCGTCGAGGAGCTGAAGGCGCGCCACGAGACGGGCCAGCCCGTCCTCGTCGGCACGATCTCGATCGAGACCTCCGAGATGCTCTCGTCGAAGCTCGGGAAGGTCGGCCTGAAGCACACCGTCCTGAACGCCAAGAAGCACGAGCAGGAGAGCGAGATCGTCGCCCAGGCGGGTCGCAAGGGCGCGATCACGATCTCGACCAACATGGCCGGTCGCGGAACCGACATCGTGCTCGGCGGCAATCCCGAGCAGATGGCGCTCCAGAAATGCGGCCACGACAAGAGCCATCCCGAGTTCGAGGCGCTGCTCGCGAAGTACGATGCCCAGTGCGCGGCGGAGCGTCAGGAGGTGCTCGCCGCCGGCGGTCTCCACATCCTCGGCACCGAGCGCCACGAGAGCCGCCGGATCGACAATCAGCTCCGCGGCCGCGCCGGCCGCCAGGGCGACCCCGGCTCCTCGCAGTTCTTCCTCTCGCTCGAGGACGATCTGCTCCGCATCTTCGAGGCGGATCGGGTCAAGCTCTGGTGGGATCGCGTCGGCGTCCAGGAGGGCGAGGCGATCGAGAATCGCATGCTCTCGCGCGTGATCGAAGGCGCCCAGAAGAAGGTCGAGAGCCGGAACTTCGACATCCGCAAGCATCTGCTCGACTACGACAACGTCATGAACAAGCAGCGCCAGGCCTTCTACGCCCGGCGGCTCGCGGCGATGTCGGCCGATGCCGAGGCGCTGCGCGCGGAGATCGACGCCTGCATCGAAGGCTCGGTCGTGGGGATCCTGGATCGCTTCTGGCCGGCGCGTGGCGAGCCCGACGAAGAGCAGTATGTCGAGATGAGGCACGCCCTCGAGGCCCAGTTCGGCATCTCGTTCTCGATTGCCGAGCCGCCGTTCGTGGGACCGGGCCGCGAGTTGCATCGCGATCGCGACGCGCTCGGCCATGCGGTTCTCGAGCGGCTCGGCCAGCTGCTCGAGGCCAAGCGCGAAGAGGGGCGCGTTCTGAAGCAGGAGACCTACGCCGCCTTCGCGAACTACCCGAGCTTCGACGACATCGCCCGGGATCTCCAGCTGCAGATCCTCGACGCCCAGTGGAAGGGCCATCTGCGCACGATGGACGCCCTGCGCGAGTCGATCAATCTGCGCGGCTATGCCCAGCGCGACCCGAAGATCGAATACCAGCGCGAGGGTTTCGGGCTCTTCGGCGAGATGGAGCAGCGCATCGACGACACCTTCGCGGGCTTCGTCTTCCGCTTCGGCTATCCGCGTCCGGCGGTGGCCCCGCCGCCGTCGGCGCCTCGGCCGGAGGGCACCGGTGCTCCTGCTTCGCAGACGGCGCGCCCGGCCAGCGAGGGAACGCCGGCCTCCGCCGGCGCAGGTGCGGCGGGCACGGCTCCGGCGGGAGGCGCCGGGGCTCCGGCGGCCCCGGGCGCTGCGGCGTTCCGGTCGAGCACGGCAGGCGCGCTCGCGAATCCCGCGTCGACGGCAAAGGTCGGCCGCAACGATCCGTGCCCGTGCGGCAGCGGCAAGAAGCACAAGAAATGCTGCGGCGCCTGACGGGCCGAATCGGGACGGGAAGATGCGGGGGGTGAGAGCGGCGTGGCGAACGTGAAGGTCGAGCGCGTGGTCCGGCCCGTGGCGGGCTTTCGCGCGGCGGGGATCCACGCGGGCATCAAGGCGCAGGCCAAGGATCTGGCGCTCATCGTGAGCGACGCGCCCGCGAGCGCGGCGGCCGTCTTCACCCGCTCGACGGTGGTCGGCGCGCCGGTCGAGGTTTCGCGCGCGCGGGTCCGCAGCGGCCGGTCGCGGGGCGTGGTCGTCAACAGCGGCTGCTCGAACGTCGCGATGGGCGCGCGCGGGATCCGGGACGCGAAGACGATGGCGCGTTATGCGGCGCAGGCGATCGGCTGCGACGAGGCCGAGGTCCTGCTTGCGTCGACCGGTGTGATCGGGGAACCGCTTCCGCTCGAGGTCCTCCGGCGCGGCATTCCGCAGGCGGCGCAGGCGCTCGCGGAGGACGGCTTCGCCGATGCCTCCGAGGCGATCCGGACCACCGATACCTACGCGAAGGTCGCCTCGGCCGTCTTCCGCCTCGGGCGCGAGACGGTGACGATCCAGGGCATCGCGAAGGGCGCGGGCATGATCGAGCCGAACATGGCGACGATGCTCTCGTTCCTCGTGACGGATGCGAAGGTCTCGCCGGCGCTCCTGCGCGGCGCGCTGCGGCGTGTCGCGGACGCGACCTTCAATCGGCTCTCCGTCGACGGCGAAACCTCGACCTCCGACTCCGTGATGCTCTTCGCGAGCGGCCGCTCGATGCAGACCAGCCTGCGGGCCGGGTCGCAGCAGGCGAAGCAGTTCGAGGCGGCGCTCCAGGCGGTCTGTGAGGACCTCGTCCGCCAGCTCGCCCGCGACGGGGAGGGCGCGACGAAGCTGCTGCTCGTCGACGTGCGCGGCGCGCGCTCCGCCCGGGAGGCCGACCGGGCGGCGCGGCGGATCGGCAACTCGATGCTGGTCAAGACGGCCGTCTTCGGCGGCGATCCGAACTGGGGCCGGATCCTCCAGACGGTCGGGGCGGCGCGGATCGCCTGGCATCCGGAGCGGACGCAGATCCGGGTGGGCGGCGTGCCCGTCTTCGTGCGGGGCCGTTCGGCCGGCCCCGCGGCCCGCAAGCGGGCCGAGGCCGCTCTGCGCGCGGAGGAGATCGAGATCCGGGTCGACCTCGGAAGGGGCCCCGGTGAGGCCCGGCTCTTCACCTGCGACCTCACCTACGAATACATCCGGGTCAACGCCGACTACACGACCTGACGAACGACCTGACGGACGACCTGGGAACGACGCGGGCCGGCCCCCGGCGCAGGGTTCGATCCCCCCGGTCTCGCGCCGATCGCGCGATTTCGAGGGCCGTCCTCGAGTCGCGGCGCGCCCCTTCCGAAAGAGCGCGCGGGCGTTCGACGAACGGCCCGGGGCCGCATGGTGGGGCCCCGGATCGTCTGCTAATCACCCGCCAAATCACACGTTCCGAGTCACCCCGGCGGTGCCTGGAGCGAATCGAACATGCGCCTCGTCCGGCGCCCGGATCGTCCGGGAGGCGGGACGTTCGGTCTGCGACGCGCGATCTCTCCCGTTCGATCCCCTCGACGAGGCCCTCCGGACGACGTCCGGGCGAGGGGGCGGAGGGGGTGGGGGAGCGGCCGCGTCGTAGCCGGGTGGAAGACGCGTGTTCGGACGCGACAGGTCGGGGAGAGGACGGCTCGGGGCGGAGGCACAACCGCAAAGGAGAGATCCATGTCCGATACGCCGGCCCCCGTCGAGGCCGAAATCCCGTCCGCCTACCGTGCCCAGCCTGCTGCGCCCGCCGCCCGTACTCCGGGTGAGATGGGGCTCGTGATGAAGGAGCAGGACCTCTCGATCCGCTCCCTGTTCGAAGCGGGCGTCCACTACGGTCATCAGCCCGGTCGCTGGAACCCGCTGATGCGCTCCTACATCTTCGGCGAGCGCAACGGCACCCACATCCTCGATCTCGATCAGACGCTCCCGCTCCTGCAGGAGGCGCTCGAGTTCCTGGGCGATACGACCGCCGCCGGCGGCAGCGTGCTCTTCGTCGGAACGAAGCGGCAGGCCGCGGCCCCGATCATGACCGAGGCGCTGCGCGCCAGGCAGTACTACGTCAACAACCGCTGGCTGGGCGGCATGTTGACGAACTGGAAGACGGTCAAGAAGTCGATCGATCACTACAACGCGAACCTCGAGATCCTCGGCTCCGAGGACAAGAAGGCGGAGCTCTCGAAGAAGGAGCTGGCCGCGGTGTCGCGCGCGACGGAGAAGTATTCGAAGTCGCTCGAGGGCATCCGGAAGATGGAGCGGTTGCCGTCGGCGCTCTTCGTGATCGACGTCGGCAAGGAATCGATCGCCGTCCAGGAGGCGAAGCGCCTCTGCATTCCGATCGTCGGCATCGTCGACTCGAACTGCAGCCCGCGCGACATCGACTTCATGGTCCCGGGCAACGACGACGCCATCCGCGCGATCGATCTGTACTGCACGGCCGTCGCCAACGCCTGCCTCTCGGGCTACGAGCGCCATCAGGCGGAGCTCGTCGCGCAGCGCCGCGACATGCCGCAGGCCGAGAAGGTCGACCTCTCGGCGAAGACCGGACGACGGGTCGTCGAGATCAAGCAGGCGCCCCGCCGCGGACGCGGCCAGGGCTCGGGGAGCGCGGGCGGCGGTCGCAGCTATTCCGCCGGCGGTCATGCCGGCGGAGCGGGCGGCGATGCGGAAGCGCCGGCGAATCCGGGACCGGCGGGCGACGGCGGACAGGCCTGAAGGTCTGCCTTGGCCTGAAGGTCGGCTTTGACCTGAAGGTCGGCTTTGACCTGAGGGTCGGAATTGGATGGACGCGCGCGAGCGCGCAGGGGATCGGGCGACCGATTCGGGAGAACGGGACAGTGGCAGAGGTTTCTGCAGGGGACGTGAAGGCGCTGCGTGATTCCACGGGCGCGGGGATGATGGACTGCAAGCGGGCACTGGCCGATGCCGCCGGCGACGTCGAGCGCGCGCGCGAGCTGCTGCGCGAGCGCGGGCTCTCGAAGGCAGGCAAGCGGGCCGGTCGCGAGACGAGCGAAGGCGCGGTCGTGTTCGCGTCGCAGAGCGGGCGCGGCGCCTTGATCGAGCTCGGCTGCGAGACGGACTTCGTCGCCAAGACGCCCGATTTCCAGGGGCTCGCGAATTCGATCGCGAAGGCGCTGCTCGATGCGAAGGGTGTGACGAACACCGAAGGCGCGCTCGCGCTCCCGCTGAACGGGACGACCGTCGACGACGTCATCAAGGCGGCGGTGGCGAAGATGGGCGAGAACATCCAGCTGAAGCGGGTCGCGGCGGTCGACGTGAAGGGCGTGACCGGCGGCTACGTCCACGGCGGCGGGAAGCTCGGCGTGCTCGTCGCGCTCGAGACCGGCCTGTCCGGGGACGCGGTCGAGACGGTCGCCAAGGAAGTCGCGATGCAC
>CAUJGH010000498.1 GCA_963169575.1 Myxococcota bacterium
ACCAAGGACGCGGGCAAGATCGCCGGCCTCGAGGTCCTGCGCATCATCAACGAGCCGACCGCGGCGGCTCTCGCCTACGGCATGAACCGCGTCGGCGACGAGAAGATCGCGGTCTACGACCTCGGCGGCGGGACCTTCGACATCTCGATCCTCGAGATGTCCGACGGCGTCATCGAGGTGCTCGCGACCTCGGGCAACACCTTCCTCGGCGGCGAGGACCTCGACCGCCGCATCGTCCAGCATCTCGTCGAATGGTTCCAGGAGAGCTCGGGCCTCGACCTGCGTGGCGACACGATGGCGCTGCAGCGCCTGAAGGACGCCGCGGAGAAGGCGAAATGCGACCTCTCGCTCCGCGACACGGTCGAGATCAACCTGCCCTTCATCGCGAGCGACGCGGAGGGCCCGCGGCATCTGAACTACGAGCTGACGCGCGACAACCTCGAGAGCCTCGTCGGCGACATCGTCGAGGGAACGCTGAAGAGCGTCGAGCAGTGCTGCGTCGACGCGGGCGTGCAGGTCTCGGAGATCGACCAGGTCGTGCTGGTCGGTGGCCAGACGCGCATGCCCCTCGTCCAGAAGCGGGTCACCGACTTCTTCGGCAAGCGCCCCCACAAAGGCGTCAATCCCGACGAGGTCGTCGCCCTCGGCGCGGCGGTCCAGGCGGCGATGCTGCTCGACAACGAGAACGACATGCTGCTGCTCGACGTGACGCCGCTCTCGCTCGGGATCGGGACCTTCGGCGGCCACTTCGCCCGCCTCATCGAGCGCAACACGACCGTCCCCGTCAGCAAGGGCCACGTCTTCACGACGACCCGCGACGATCAGTCTGCGGTCAAGATCCGGGTACTCCAGGGCGAGAGCGACATCGCCGCGGAGAACGATCTGCTCGGCGAGTTCGTGCTCTCCGGCATCCGGCCCGCGCCGAAGGGGGAGCCGGAGATCGAGGTCAGCTTCGACATCGACGCCAACGGCATCGTCTCGGTCTCGGCCCGCGATCTCTCGACGGGCAAGGAGCAGTCGATCACCGTCAGCTCGACCGGCAAGCTCTCCGAGGCCGAGATCGACCAGATCATCCAGGAACACGATCTCTACGAGGTCCAGCTCAAGGGCTGAGGATCGAGGCGAAGATGACGGCGAACGCGTCCAAGGCAGCGCAGGTCTCGGGCCTGCTCCAGAAGGGTCTCGAGCTCTACGGCACGGGAGACGTCGCGCGCGCTTTCCTCGTCTGGGGTGAGGTCCTCGAGCTCGATCCCGGCAACGCCGAGGCCCTCGACTACATGCGCGACGCCGATCGGCGCACGCGGCCCCGCGCTGCCGACGGCCCGGCGCGCTCGCTGCTCGACGACGCCCGCCGCCTGCTCCACGGCCAGAACGCCGAGGCCGCGCTCGAGCTGCTCGCGAGCGCGCCCGGCGGCCGCAGCTTCGAGGTCGAGGCGATGGTCGAGCTGCTGCGGGCGCATCTCTACGAGCACTATCGCGCCGAGCTCGGCGACCTCGCGGCCGTTCCGCGGCTCAAGGCGGGCGGCAAGGCCGATCTCCAATCCCGCAACCTGCCGCCCTCGGCGGGCTTCCTGCTCTCGATGGTGGATGGCCTGACGCCTCTCTCTGATCTGGTTTCGGTGTCGGGCATGGATCGATTCGAGGCCCTGCGGTCGGTCTGTCGCATGCGCGCGGCCGGGATTCTGGAGCTGTCGGCATGAGCAGTGCGGAAGCGATCTCGCTCCTCGGACATCTCGATACACCGATCCTGGTCGGCGATCCCGAAGGCCACGTCGTCTATGCCAACGCCAGCTTCCGCAAGCGGTTCTGCCCGTCGGGCGAGGATCCGACCGGGACGGCGCTCGCCAGCGTCTTCGGCGGTGGTGCGCGCGAGGCGGTGCTCAAGGTCACGGCGGAGGTTCTGCAGCGCGGGCAGTCGGCGCGGCTCCAGATCCGGGAGGGCGGCCTCGGTTATGTCGGGCTCGCCTCGCCGATCGAAGCCGAGGACGACCGGGTCGGTGTCGTCATGGTCCTGCTCGAGGAACAGTCGGGCGAGGATCATCTCGCCGGTCTCGCCGAGGAACTCGCCGATCCGATCGGGGATGCGCTTCGCACGCTCGGACGGCTGCTCGAATCGCCCGCGGCGCCTCTCGCCGACGCGCTGCGGGTTCCGCTCGAACGCAGCCTCCAATCGCTCGAGACGGCGCAGAAATGGATTCGCGAGCTCCAGGTCGCCATCCGGGGCGGCAAGGCCCAGCAGGGTCGCTTCGACGTCGCCGCCTCGGTGCTGCGCGCGGCAGAACGCATGCAGGGCGAGTCCGACGCGTCCCAGCCCTTCGAGGTGCTGATGCCGCCGAACCTGCCCCGGGTCGCCGGGACGGCCGCCGTCTTCGAGCGCGCGCTGCTCCAGCTGATCCGGCGCCGGCTGGCGGAATCGCAGCCCGGAAAGCCACTCACGCTCCTGGCCCGCGCCTTCGGCGGGGATCCGGCCCGCGGCGTGATCGTCTCGGTGGTCGACTTTCCCGTCCAGGATCGGCGGGGCGCGACGGGCCATCCGCCGGAGGCGGTCCAGCAGGCCATGCAGTCGATCGGTGGCGACGTGGTCTGCGTCGAGGACTCGCAGATCGGCCGGGTGACGGCGCTGCGGCTCGCGGTCGCAGGGGCCTGAAGCGGATCGTCCGGCGCGCGTCCCTTCGGTCGACAGCCTCCCTCGAGGCCGCGACTCTCCAGGGACGGATCGCCCGGGACGGATCGGGCCAGGAAGGAATCGGGGGGACGGAGCATGGCGGACTCAGACCCGCGACGGCCGATGCCGGTGCTGTTGGTCGGCGAGGACGCGAGCCGGATCGAGGCGGCCCTCTCGGCTGGCCTCGCCGCTGCAGGCCAGGCGTCGCGATTCTCGTGTGCCGCCTTCGCATCGGCCCCCGCTGCGGCCAACGCATCGGCGGGCGCGCCGAGCCTCGTCGTGATCGCACTGGGCTCGTCGGCCGACGCCATCCTCGACCATCCGGCCTGGTCGCCCTGGGACGGCACGGCCTCGACCATGGCCCGCATCGCAGTGAGCGAGACCCTGCCGAGCGCCGACGACGGCGGTCCGATGATCCTGGGCGACCGCGAGGGCCGCATCACCTACCGGCTCGCCTACGCCCAGGCGGGCGCGCTCCCCATGGCGACGCGGGTCGTCGCGGAGCTGCTCGAGGCCGAGACGGCACGGGCCGAGCTGCAGGCCCAGCTCGAGACCGAGCGCGCCTGCATCCCGCTCGCGTCCTGCCTCGACCCGGGCAAGCTCTATTCGATGACGCTCGAGCTGCTGATCGAGCGCCTCGGCGCCCGGCGTGGGATCGCACTCTTTTCGCCGAGCCCGGCGCCGCGCGAGGCGGGCGTCGTCGCCCGCGGCTTCGACGAGGCCGTCCGCGATCGGCTCTGCCGGATGCTGGTGGACGAGAAGGCCCTCGCGGCATCGCTCGGGCAGGGCCAGCTCGGCGTCGTGCCCTGGGGTCCCCTTCACCACGTGCTCGGGCGGATCGGGCTGGAATCACCCGGAGCGCTCCTCTCGGTTCCGCTCCGGGGCGGGGACCGGGAGCTCGGTCATGTCTGGCTCCTCGCCGACGGCCGCCGGTTCGGGGAGGTCGACCTCGCCGCGGCCCGGACGATCCAGGGGCGCGCCAACGCCGCGCTCGCGACGGCCGAGCGCTATCACCGCGCCAAGGAAAGCGCATTCGTCGACGACGTGACGGGCGTCTACAACGCCCGTTACCTGCTCGCGACCGCCGACAACGAGATCCAGCGGGCGGCGCGCTACGGCAACCCGCTCTCGGTGCTCTTCCTCGACCTCGACCGCTTCAAATCCGTCAACGACGTCCATGGGCATCTCGTCGGCTCCGAGACGCTGCGCTCCCTCGCGCGCCTGCTCTCGGAGTGCGTCCGCCAGGTCGATACCCTGGCCCGCTACGGCGGCGACGAGTTCACGATCCTGCTCGTCGATACGCCCCACGACGTCGCCCTCAAGGTCGCCGAGCGCATCCGTTCCCGCATCGAAGCCCATCTCTTCGAAGCCGGTCGGGAGGGCACGCTCCGGCTCACCATCTCGATCGGGGTGGCGACCTGTCCCGCCCATGGCAGTGCGCGCGAGCCCCTGCTCGACGCCGCCGACAAGGCGATGTACCGGGCCAAGAGCGACGGCCGCAATCGCGTCTGCTCGGCCAACGAGCTCTCGGCCTCGGCCCTGTCGAACCGCTAGACGGCGAGCGCCGGACCCGTGCTCTCCGCGATTGACACGGCGGAGCGCGATTGCTAACCAACCCGCCGATTTCGCAACGCTTTTTCGATTCCCGCTGATCGGCCGAGCGGTCCTCCGCAACCTTTCGGCGCGCCCGTTCCGGGCGCGTCTGCGGAGCGATCCGCGCGCCGTCGGAATCGCCTAACGCACGACCGCGTGACCGCGTCGTCCGGGGGCCTTGGATGAGTACGACCGGCGCCTTGCTCGATGGAATGGGCTCCCTGCGTCGCAGCCACCGCTGCGGCGAGGTGATGTCCTCCCGTGTCGGCGACGAAGTCGTTCTCGCCGGCTGGGTCCATCGCCGCCGGGACCATGGCGGGGTCATCTTCGTCGACCTGCGAGACAAGACCGGCCTCGTCCAGATCGTCTTCCGTCCCGAGTCCGCGCCCGAGGCCCATGCGCGGGCGCACGCGCTGCGCTCCGAGTGGGTCTTGATGGTGCGCGGCGAGATCGAGCGCCGCAGCGACGAGACGATCAATCCGAACCTGCCGACGGGCACGATCGAGGTCAATGCCCGGGAGCTGCGGATCCTGAACAGCGCGTCGGTGCCGCCCTTCGCGATCGAGGAGGAAAGCGACGTCGACGAGCAGATCCGTCTGCGTCATCGCCTCCACGATCTGCGCCGTCCGCCGCTCCAGCGCGCCCTGCAAGTCCGTCACGACCTCGCGCGCGCCGTGCGCGAATCGCTCTCGGATCAGGACTTCATGGAGATCGAGACGCCGATCCTCGCGCGCGCGACGCCAGAGGGCGCGCGCGACTTCCTCGTTCCCAGCCGCCTGCAGCCGGGCGAGTTCTACGCGCTGCCGCAGTCGCCGCAGATCATGAAGCAGCTGTTCATGATCGCGGGCTGCGATCGCTACTACCAGATCGCGCGCTGCTTCCGCGACGAGGATCAGCGCGCCGATCGCCAGCTCGAGTTCACGCAGGTCGACCTCGAGATGTCCTTCGTCGGTGTCGAGGAGATCCTCGCCGTGCTCGAGCGCGTCACGGTCGAGGGCTGCCGCGCCGGCGGAGTCGAGCTCGAGGCGCCGTTTCCGCGGATCACCTACGCCGACGCCATGAACCGTTACGGCTGCGACAAGCCCGACACGCGCATCCAGCTCGAGCTCGTCGACTTGACGAGCGAGTTCCGGACGAGCGAGTTCAAGGCGTTCCGCGAGGTCGTCGAGGCCGGCGGCATCGTCAAGGCCCTGCCGATCGCCGACGCCGACGCGCTCACCCGCGGCGAGATCGACCGCCTCGAGAAATTCGTACGCAAGGAGCTCGGCGCGAAGGGCCTCGGCTGGATCCGCGTCGAGGCCGACGGCAGCTGGAAATCGCCGATCACGAAATTCCTCGGCGCGCCCGAGACCGCCGCGATCGAGAGCCGCTGCCGGGTGAAGCCCGGGATGGTGATCCTCTTCCAGGCCGACGCGAAGGACAAGGCGAATGCCATCCTCTCGCGCCTGCGCGAGGACCTCGGCCGCAAGCTCGGCCGCGTCGACGGCCGCGCCTGGGATCCGCTGCTCGTGGTCGACTTCCCGCTCTTCGAACGCGACGAAAAGGGCAAGCTGACGTACGTCCACCAGCCCTTCGTCGCGCCCGTCGAGGAAGATCTTCCGCTGCTCGATACGGCGCCGGAGCAGGTTCGCGGGACCCATTACGACGTCGTCCTCAACGGCACCGAGCTCGGCTCCGGCAGCCTCCGCAATCATCGCAGCGACGTCCAGCGCAAGATCCTGGCCCTGATGGGCTACGACGCCGAGCAGATGGAGAAGAGCTTCGGCTTCATGCTCGAAGCCCTCGATACCGGTGCGCCGCCCCACGGCGGCTTCGCCTTCGGCTTCGACCGCTGGGTCATGAAGCTCGCCGGTGCCGAGAGCCTGCGCGACGTGATCCCGTTCCCGAAGAGCCAGCGCGGCCAGGACCTCCTGATGGAGGCGCCGTCGCCGGTCGATCCGGGTCAGCTGGAAGAGCTCTCGCTGCGCGTTC
>CAUJGH010000499.1 GCA_963169575.1 Myxococcota bacterium
CATGGACCGCGCGCCCCGCGCTCAATCGAGGGAAGACACGTAGGCGACGAGGTCGCGCAGCGCCCTCGGCTCGAGGAGCAATCCGACCGGCGGCATGCCAGACGGACGCGTGTAGCCCTCCGCGATCTGCGCGTCCGGCACGAGGATCGATTCGAGCACGTAGTCGGGACCCTTCGATGCGACCCCGGCGAGCGAGGGCCCGACCCGGTCGAGCGCATGGCCGCCCTGACCCGCAGCTTCGTCGCCGGCCTCGGGATCACCGTGGCAGCGCTGGCAATCGCCGACAGTCTGGAACACCACGCGCCCGGCGACCGGATCCCCGCCCGCGAGCGCCCAGCCCCGACTCTCGACCGGCCTTTCGGGGGAGCCTGCGAGCAGCGACCGGGCGCGCGGGCCCAGCCCGCCATCGCCCGATGCGATCGCCGCCTCGAGGACCTCGAGGGCGACTTCCCGGTCGAGATCGCCCGCTTCCCAGCGCGAGAGACCGGCGTCGATCGCGGCGCGAGCCTGCGCGCCCGGGCTGGCCCCGATCGCCTGCCAGGCATGCCGGCGTTCCGCCGGATCACTGCCCCGCTCGCTGGCCTCGAGATACCGCTCGCTCCCGGCCACCGGATCGATCGACGCGAGCAGCTCGCGCCCCGCCATCCGGACCCTCGGCGACGCATCCGAGCTCGCCGCCTCGGCCGCCGGGCGCGCCTGCGCAGCGGGCCCCCGCGTCCGCAAAACGACGAGCGCCGCGATCCGCGTCGGCTCGTCCGTCGTCTGCGACGCGGCGCGTGCGATCAGCTCCGCATCCGAGAGCGGAGAGACACCGTATTCGGCCGCGATCTCGAGGGCGCGTGCGCTCAGGGCGGAATCGACGAGTGCCCGTCCTTCGGCCTCGAGGACCGAAGCGACGACCGCGCGGTCGATCGGCGCGAGCGGCCGGTGGAAGCCCATCGTGAGGTCGCGCGCCGGCGGCGCCGCATAGCTCGAGAGCGCCTCCAGGGCGAGGCGGCGCAGATCCTCCTGCTGTCGCTCGTCGGCGACATAACGTGCCAGGGCGGCGGCGCCGGCGCGTTCGCGCAGACGGACGTTGGCGCCGATCACGCGCCGATGCAGTGCCTCGCCCGTCTGCCGGTCGCCTTCGGCGACCGGCGTGAGCCCCCCTTCCCGCCCGACGAGCGCGGCGAGCGCGGGCATCGCGGCGTCGATGGGCCCGTCGTAGATCGCGCGCGCGGCCTCGACCACGAGCTGTGGATCGGCATCGTCGAGGAAGACGCCGATGCGCGGATCGAGGCCGTGACGCAGCACGAGGAGCACGGCGAGCCGGACCGACCGGCTCTCGTCGCCGCGCCGCGCAAAGAGCGCCTGCGCCGCGCCGATGCGATGGAGCGCGTAGACGGCGGCGTGGCGCAGGAAGACGTCTCGGTCGGCGTTCTCCCGCAGCAGCGCCAGCAGCGGCTCGACGCTCTCGCGATCGCCGAGCTTGCCGACCGCTTCGGCCGCGAAGAAGCGCACGCGCGGCGAGGGATCGGCAAGCCAGCGCCGCAGCGCCGGGAGCCAGTCGGGCGCGCCGGAATCCCCTGCGGCGCGGGCGAGCTGGCCCCGCAGCTCGTCGCCCGCGGTCTGGAGCCAGGGCCCGCCCGGATCGAGCGCGCGCATCGCTTCCGCGCCGATCTGTCCGAGCGCCCAGATCGCATGCCGCCGCGCGAGGGGCGCGGCCGCGTCGTCGCGGACGAGCTGAACGAGCGCCGAGATCTCGCCCCGACTCGCCAGCGCGTATTGGGCCCGCAGGCGCAGGCGCTGATCCGGAAACGCGAGCAGGGCGAGCAGTTCCGCCGTCGTGCGTGTCGCCATCGGGACACGCGCCGCCGCGGCGAGCTCGGCGACCCGCGGATCCGCACGCGAGGCGGTGTGCTCGAAGGTCGCGATGCCGCGGCTGTCCCCGAGCTGATCGAAGAGCGCCGCGAACATCCGCCCGTCCCAGCCGAAATCGAAATCCGGCGTCAGGACCGACCAGATGAAACGATGGCGATCGACCAGCTCGAAGCCCGCCCCCTTCGGCTCGACCGCGAACGACCAGATCCCGCTCTGCCCGTAGACGTAGGCGTAGTCGCAGAGGAAGAAATGACCCGCATAGCGCTCGGGCAGGCCGAGGCCGGGATAATGGACCAGACCGGACGGTCCGTTCGCGATCTGTGCGATCGGCGGCAGGATCCAGGCGGGCTGCGTCGCGTGCTGGAGATCGAAGAGCCGCTCGGCCATCCAGGGGCCGCGGACGTAGTCGCCCGCGAGGCTCTGATAGGGCATCGCCCAGCCGGTATCTCCGCCTTCGACGACGTAGACGAAGCGGGCCGGATCCCCGCCGTCGCCGTTGTTGTCGCCGGTGAAGAGATGACCGAAATCATCGAAGGCGAGCTCCTGGGGGTTGCGGAGGCCGACCGCGAAGACCTCGAGATCGCTGCCGTCGGGGTTCATGCGAAAGACCGCGCCGCGTCCGGGACCGAGCGGCGATTCGAGCACGCGTCCATCCGGCAGCGGGACGTGGTAGCCGCGGTCGCCGATCGAGACGTAGAGCTTGCCGTCGGGGCCCCAGGCGAAGCCGTGCAGGTCGTGTCCGCCGAGCGAGGTCTTGATGCCGAAGCCGCGGGCGAGCTCCTGCTGCGAGTCGGCGATGCCGTTCGCGTCCGGATCCTCGATGCGGTAGATCGAGGGGATGTTCGCGACCCAGATGCTGCCCTCGCGCGCTTCGACGCCGGCGACGAGGCCGGTCAGCGCCTCGTTCCAGGTCGCGAGCTCGGCACGGCGATCGGCGACGCCGTCGCCGTCGGTGTCCTCGATCGCGACCAGCCGATCCGACTCGCGGGTGAAATGGTCGGGGTCTTCGATCGCGCCGCGCGCGATCGCGTCTCGCGAATACGCCAGCCGATCCTCGAGGCTGCGCGAGGCGAGATCCGCGTCGAGCCAGTCCCGGCTGCGATTGTCCTCGGCGCCGGCGTTGCGGCGATGGGACTCGGCGACGAGCACACGGCCGCGTTCGTCGACGTCGAGGGAGACGAGCGTCCCCTCGCTCAATCGATCGTCGAAGGTCGTCATCGTCATGCCTTCGATCAGCTCGGCCTCGCAGCCGCCCAGCGCGCAGGCGATGCTGCCGAAGATGCCCCGTCCGACGACCGGGAGCAGCAGCGCGAGAGGCGTCTCGCGCGCGATGGTCAGCTTGACGACGAGCGTGATTCCGAGCCACGCGACGAGGGGCGCGAGCGCGAGCGCGACGAGAACCCATTGCAATCGACGCCGCAGCCGCGATCGCGGCGGGGATCCAGGGGCTTGGGACATCGACGGGCGGCTCCTCGTCGCCGCGCGAAGGACGCGGCCCGGACGGGGGATAACACAGCCCGCGCGACCGCGGCGCCCCGATTCCCGAGCCATGTCCCCGATCCGAGGGGACGGGAACCCACCGCCGAGTCCATCCGGAATCCGGCGAGTTGCCGGCCGCCTGCCCTCTCTCGAGCGAGCGACGAGGCGGCGCCGATGGCAAGCTCTGCAAGGGCCCGGAGCCGACGCTCCGGCGGGAGTCCGAATGCCGAAGCCGCGCGCACATGCGCCGAACGACGAGCTGCTCCGCCCGACCCCTCGGCGCAGGCCGGCGCGCGTCATTGCGAATTCGATCCGCGTCGCGGCCTTCGCGAGCGTCCTCGCGGCGGCCTTCGCCGTTCACGCCGCGCCGCCCGTCGACGTCGTCTTCGTGCTCGACAACTCCGGCAGCATGCGGACCGACGACCCCGGGTTCCTCATGCGCGAAGCGGTCGTCGACTTCACGACCGCTCTCGCCGACCAGTCCCGCCAGCAGGGCTTCCGCGCGCGGATCGGAATCGTGCTCTTCGACGAAGACGTGACCGTCGCGCTCCCGCTGACCGAGATCACCGATCGCTTCGCACGGGCCCCGCGCGAACGACTCGCACCCGCCCTCGCTGCCCTCGACTACTCCGGCCAGCGCACGTGCAGCGCCGACGGCATCGAACGCGCGCTCTACGCCCTGCGCGAATCCCGGCCCGATGACGGGCGGCAGGCGATCGTTTTCCTGACCGATGGCAAGCTCGATACGGGCGATCCCGCACGCGACCGCGAGGCGTCGGCCTGGCTTCGCGGCGAGCTGACTGCCGAGGCCCGCACGCTCGGCATCCGGATCTTCGGCCTCGCGTTCACCGATCGCGCCGACTATCAGCTCCTCCAATCCCTCGCCCGCCGGACCGACGGCGATTATTTCCGCGCCCTCCGGGCCGAGGAGCTCGGCGAGGTCGCAGGCCGGATCTTCGCCCGGCTCTCGCAGCCCGTTGCACTGGACACGGCGGGCGCTCCGGGCCGGAGGCCGAACGATCCGGCGGCGGCCGGGCTGCCCGACGTCTCGGCGGCTGCCCCCGGGCCGGCTCCGGGGACGACGGACCTGCCGGACATCGACGCGGCGGGGCAGCCGGCCAACGCGTCGGTCGAGGCGACCGGCAACCTCCGGATGGCCTGGCTCCCGATCGCCCTCTTGCTGATCGCGGCCGGGCTCTGGGGAGCCCGCCGACGCACGCTGCATCGCGCCGCACGGCGCGTCGCGTCGACGGCGACCCCGAGTGCCCAGCTCCTCGACATCGGCGGCGTGCTCGGGGAGACGGGGCGCGCCCTCCCGCTCGTCGCCGGCCGAACGCGCATCGGCCGCGATTCCCACAACGAGATCGTGATCCGGGACGAGACGATCTCGAGCGAGCATGCGGTGATCGAACTCGCCGATGGGCGCTATTGGCTCGAGGACCTGCGCAGCACGAACGGCACGAAACACCGCGACGTCCGGCTCCGCCCGGGCGAGCGCGTCGCATTGAAGGGCGGCGACCACGTCCGCTTCGCCGACGTCGACCTCCTGTTCGTCGCGCCCGGACACGTCCCCGGCGGCGCGACAGTCGTCCTGCCCTCGACGAGCACGCCGCCCTCCCATTGGCGAACCGCCCAGCCGAACGATCGCGAGCAGCCCGAGCGCAGCGCCCCGACCGCGCGAGCCGCAGCGCGATCGCGAGGCGCCGGTCCCGAGCGCGCCGCCGAGCGATCGTCCGAGAGCCCGCCGCCGAAATCCCCGCTCCGCGATCCGGCGCGTCCGCTCTTCGACGCATCGACGAGCGAGGTCTATCGCGCCTGCCTCGACGACCATCTCGCCCGGGTCGCCGCGCTGTCGCCGGCCTTCGCCCGCTTCGTCGAGCGCGCCTTCGACGACGAGATGCGCAGCGCGCTCTCGATGGCGGCGGGCGAGCTCGTGAAGACCGCCCAGCGCGAGGATCGCATCGCGATGCGGAGCTATACCCACGATCGCATCCGGCACGTCGTCTGCGGCGCGCCCGGCGGCATCGACGTCGCCGCGCGGGCCTTCCAGTCGGGCCACGGCGGCTTCTCGCGCTTCCTGACCGGACAGATCGAAGACGAGTCGTTCCGCACGGATCGCTGCGAAATCCTCGCCGTGCTGAGCTTCGGCCGATCAGCGGGTGCGCCCTGGGCGACGCTCTCGGTCGTTCCCGAAGCGGGCCGGG
>CAUJGH010000500.1 GCA_963169575.1 Myxococcota bacterium
CGCCGCCGTTCGCGTTCGCCGGTGCGAGCCCGTCGGCTCGCAGTCCGCGCGCGAGCCCGAGCCCCGCGAGCACGTCGAAGCTCGTCAGCGATGCCGCGCGGACCTCGACCCGCAGCTCGTCCGGCGCGAGACCGGGCTCGCCGCACGCGACGAGGGCCACCGCGGCGCGCCCCTCGCGACCGGTCCGCAGTGCGCGGAAATTGCGTTCACCGGCCCGCGCGCGAACGCGCCCGCGTCCGCTCCGATCGGTCGTCGCGCCCGCCGCGTGCGCCGAGACCGCCTCGTCGATCGCGACGAGCCGCGGGACCTGCGCGCCCTCGCTCGCCATCCGGAACTGCCGCTCGAGGCCGGAGCGACCGGCGAGCGCGGCGAGCCAGGCGAAATCGGCATCGCCGAGGCTGCTGCGTGCATCGAAGAGCCGGCATTGCTGCATCTCGGCACAGCTCGCGAACGTGTCGATCTCGCGCGCGACGCGGGGCGCGAGCTGCGCCGGTGCGCCCGCCTCGCCCTCGCGCGGCTGCAGGCCGCGGGTGGCGATCCAGATCTGGGTGGCGTCGGCGACCTGCTCACGGATCGCGATCGCCCACTGCCCGACACGGAACTCGCGCTGGAACGCCGGCTCGGGCGACCCGTCGGCGGAAGCGTCGCCCCAGGCGAGCAGCAGGAATCCGAAGCGGCCGTCGCCATTCGCCCGCAGGATCCGGACGAGGGGCTCCAGATCCTCGATCTTCTCGCAGAAGCGGGTCTCGACGCCGTGTTTGTTCAGCTCGGCGGCCAGCCAGGCCGCGTTCGACTCGGAGTCGGAGACGAGGATGAAGCGGTCGACCTCGCGCTTCGCCTCGAGCAGTGCCCCATCGGCGGCGATCCATTCGATCCCGTGCCATTCGCGCGCGGCCGCGTTCGCCGGATCCTGCCGCGCCGGCAACGCCTCGAGGCGGAGTCCGGCGATGCGGCCGATCACGGCCCCCTTGCGATCGAAGAGCTCGAGATCCGCGACCGCCGTCTGCCCGGCCCCCGGCGCCCCCGGAGCATCCTCGCGGCGCACCACGTGACACACGCAATCGCTTCCGATCCCGGCCGGCAGCTCGATCCGATCGATCGAGCGCACGCGCACGGCCGCGGCCGGCTCGAAGAGCGCCCCCGCCAGCTGGAACGCCGCATCGATCAGCAGCGGATGGGCATGATAGGCGTACCACTCGGACTCGATGCTGCGCGGCAGCATGAGCTTGCCGACCACCGCCCGGGCTGCGCCGTCGGCCGCGCCGGCCCGGTCGCCGGCGGGAAGCCGCTCGAGCTCCCGCACCACACGCCCCTTCGCCCCCGGCCCCACGCCGCATCGATCGAGCGCGGCGTAATGATCGTCGATCGAGAGCGCCTCGTTGCCCGCCCGGACGAGCGGCGCCGCGGGATCGGCCGCTGCCGCTGCCGGCTCGAGCCGCGCCGTCCCATGCAGCAGCCATTCGTCCGCCCGCGCTGCCCGGCTCGAAATCCGCAGCTCGCCGCCGCCGCGGCCGTCCTCGCGCACGACGACCTGGACGGTGCGCCGCCCTGCCGAATCCAGCTCGATCGGGCGGGCCTGGAACAGATCGACGACCCGCGTGGCTCGGCCCGGCCAGAGCGCGTCCGCCGCTGCGACGGCCAGCTCGATGCCGACGGAAGCCGCGGCCTCGACGACGATCGGCGCCCCGGCGCGGTCCGTCGCCCGGCGCTCGGCGAGCAGGCTCCCGCTGTCGGCGTCGAGCGGGAAGTCCCAGCTGTGGAGGCGCGGGTCGAGGGAGGAGTCGGTGCGCGAGCCGAGCAGCGGATGGGTCTGCCGGAAGGTGTCGAGGCGGCTGCGCTCGCTGAAGAAGTAGCGCCGGCGCTGATAGGCGTAGAGGGGCAGATCGACGACGCGTCCGGCCGGATGGAGCGCCGCCCAGTCGATGCGCCGCCCGCGCACGAAGAGCTCGGCGAGGGAGACGAGCAGGCTCGCCTGCTCGTCCTCGGCGCGCCGGAGCGAGGCGACATAACGCGGCGAATGACCGAGGGCCTGCGCGGTCTCGTCGATCGCCCGCGGCAGCGCCGGATGGGGCGAGATCTCGAGGAAGACCTCGCCGCCCGCCGCGAGCGCCGCCGCGAGACCGCGGTCGAAGGCGACGGCTTCTCGCAGGTTGCGGAGCCAGTAGTCGGCGTCGAGCGCCTCGCCGGGCTTCGTCTCGCCGTCGACGGTCGAGTCGAAGGGGATCGCGGCGGCGCGGGCCTCGACCCGGCCGATCGCACGCCGGAAGGGCTCGATCAGCGGATCCATGTGGAAGCAGTGGGAGGCGAAGTCGACCTCGAGGCGCCGCGCGAAGACGCCCTCGGCTTCGAGCGCCTCGACCATCGCAGCGACCGCCGGGCCGTCGCCCGAGAGGATCGTCGTCGACGGCGAGTTGGCGCCCGCGATCTCGACGCGGCCGGGCCAGTCGGCGAGGCGCTGCACGACGGCCTCACGGCCGAGGGCGACGACGGCCATCGCCCCGCGGCCCGACGCCTGCGCGACGACGAGACCGCGCTGGCAGGCGATCCGCGCCAGCTCATCGAGCGAGAGCGCGCCTGCGACATGGGCCGCCGCGATCTCGCCCATGCTCTGCCCGAGCACCCGGTTCGGCTCGATCCCGAAATGCTGCCAGAGCCGGGCGAGCGCGACCTCGACGGCCACGAGCACCGGCTGCAGGACGTCGAGCCGCTTCGTCCACGAAGCGTCGACACCGCCCTCGAAAGCCCAGCGCCCTTCGAGGACGGCGCGCAGCGACCAGTCGACGTGCGCGCGATAGGCGACGTCGAGAGCGTCGATCGCCTCGGCGAAGACGGGCTCGTTCTCGAGCAGCTGCCGGCCCATGCCGAGCCACTGCGAGCCCTGCCCCGGAAACACCATCACGAGCTTCGCCGCGCCGGCCGCCCCGGCGACGCCGGTCCGCACGCGGGGGCTCGCCTCGCCGGCGAGGTAGGCATCGAGGGCCTCGCACGCTTCGCGGACGTCGCTCGCGACGATGCAGAGTCGATGGGCGCGCAGGCTGCGGCGACGCGCGAGGGTGTAGGCCAGATCGCCGAGATCGAGCTCGGGCTCTCGCTCGAGCAGCGCGCGGACCTTCTCCGCCATCTCGTGCAGGGCGTTCGGATCGTGGGCCGTGATCGGCAGCAGGACGGGGCGGCGCGGCGCGGCGGAGTCCGGGGCCAGCTCCGGCATCGCAGCGGACGCCGCGGGCTGCACGCGCTCGGGCGGCGCTTCGAGCACGAAATGGGCGTTCGTGCCGCTGATGCCGAAGGAGTTGAGACCGACGAGCGGCGGATCCGGATAGGGCCAGGGCTCGAGCTCGCGCTGGACGACGATCGGCACTTCGGCCCAGGGGATCATCGGATTGGGCGTCTCGAAATGGAGCTGGGGCGGGAGCGTGCCGAGGCGGATCGCGAGGCAGGCGTTGAACAGACCGGCGACGCCCGAGGCGGACTCGGTATGGCCGAGATTGCCCTTGATGGACGCGACGCGCAGCGGACGCTCGGGCGAGCGGCCCGGGCCCATCACGTCGGCGAGGGCACCGATCTCGACGGGGTCGCCGATCATCGTGCCCGTGCCGTGGGTCTCGACGTAATGCACGTCGGCGGGCGAGACGCCGGCCATCGCGTAGGCATCGCGCATGGCCTGGGCCTGGCCCTTGCGACCGGGGGCCATCATATGGCCGCCGTCGCGGCCGTCGGCGCTGATGCCGCTGCCGCGGATCACCGCGTAGATCGGATTGCCCGCCGCGATCGCATCCGAGAGCGGACGCAGCACGACGACGCCCGCGCCCTCCGCGCGCACGAACCCGTCCGCGCCCGCGTCGAAGGCCTTGCAGGCCCCCGACATCGAGAGCATGCCGCTGCGCGAAAGCGCGATGTTGCCCTCGGGCGAGAGGAAGAGGTTCGCGCCGCCCGTGATGGCGAGCTTCGACTCGCCGCGGCGCAGGCTCTCGCAGGCGAGATGCGCGGCATAGAGGGAAGAGGAGCAGGCGGTA
>CAUJGH010000501.1 GCA_963169575.1 Myxococcota bacterium
CGACCGAGTTGACGCGGATGCCGCGCGTCGCGTACTCGGCGGCGACGGTCTTCGTCAGGGCGATGACGCCGCCCTTCGCGGCGGCGTAGGCCGCTTGGCGGACCTGTCCCTTGATGCCGGATTGCGACGAAATGTTGACGATCGCCCCGCCGCCGCTCTTCAGCATCGCCGGAATCTCGTATTTGAGGCAGAGCCAGACACCGGTCAGCGTCACCGCCAGGCAGCGATCCCAGCGCGCGCGATCGAGCTCGGTCGTCGGATGGAAGCCCGCTCCGAGCGCGGCGTTGTTCGACGCGCAGTCGAGGCGCCCGAAGCGCGCCTCGATCTCGCCGACCATCCGCTCGACGCTCGGCTCGTCGGAGACGTCCGCGACGAAGGCCTCGGCCTCGAAGCCCTCCGCGCGGACCTGGGCGACCGTCTCGAGCGCGCTCTCGCGCTGCCAGTCGACGACGGCGACGCGCGCGCCCTCGCGCGCGAAGACGAGCGCGGTCGCGCGCCCGATGCCGCTGCCGGCGCCGGTGACGAGACCGACCTTGCCCTCGAGCAGTCGGGTCAAGAGCGCGCGGCTCCCGATCCCTTCGCGGACTCGCGCCCCGCCTCCTGACCGGAAGAGCGGCCGGGCTTCGGCGGCGGCCAGCCGGGGACGAGGCGGTGTTCCTTCGCATGGCGCGGGGCATGGAACGTCTCTCCGCTCCGCTGGCGCCCCTCATCGGTCGTGAGGATCCAGACGAGGGTCGCGGCGGGGACTTCGGGCGGCGCACCGTGGGCCAGATGCAGCTGATGGATCGGGTTGTCCTTCCCGAGCATCGCCATCTGGGCCTCGGTCGGGACGTAGCCCGGATCGATGTTGTAGGCGCGGATGCCGTCTTCGTGGTGCTCGACGTGGAGGAAGCCGGCCATGCGATGAAAGGCGCTCTTCGATGCACCGTAGGCGAAGCCCCAGCCGCCATCGCCCGTCTTGTTCGGCGGATCGTATTGACCGGCGTTGGACGTCATGTTGACGATCGTGCCGCTGCGCCGCTCGAGCATGTGGGCGAGCACGCGGCGTGTCAGATGGAACTGCGCGAACAGGTTGCCCTCGAGCACCAGCCGCAGCTTGTCCTCGGGTACGGTCATGAATGGATCCATCACGCCCGGGCCCTGATAGATGCCGTTGTTGAAGAGCACGTCGATGCGGCCCCAATCGGCGAGCGCGCGCTCCAGCGCGGCATCGATGGAAGGCCGATCGAGCAGGTCGAGTCGCAGCGCCAGCGCGCGCCGGCCGCGCTTCTCGACCTCGTGCGCCGTCTCTTCGAGACTGCCGGGCAGGGCGGTCTGCTTGCCGGCGGTCGCGAGGGACGAGCCGTAGTCGTGGGTCTCGCCGGGATGGAGGGTTCGGGCGGTGACGACGACGTCGTAGCCGGCCTCGGCGAGGGCGATCGAGCCGGCCTTGCCGATGCCGCGGCTCGCGCCGGTCACGAAAGCCACGGGTGCGGATCCGGGCATGCTGATTCCTCCTCTCGCCTTTGCGAATGCGTGGGGCGCGAGAAGCGCGCTCGGTCGCGACGTTACCGCGCGCGATCCGGTTGCGTCAGCGGGAGCACTTGCGCAGACTGAGGACCTTCCGGGAATCGCAATGGCGAGGAGACGAGATGCGGCTCGAGGATCGGGTTTTCGTGGTGACGGGCGCGGGTTCGGGCATCGGGCGAGAGATCAGCCTCCGCTTCGCGGCGGAGGGCGCGCGCATCGCCGCCGTGGATCTGCGGCCCGAGACGGCGGCGGAGACCGTCTCCCTGCTCGCGGGCAAGGGGCATTTCTCGGGCGCCGTCGACGTCGCGAGCGGCCCGTCGGTCGTCGAGATGTTCGGCCGCGTCGATGCGCATTTCGGCCGCGTCGACGGGCTCGTCAACAACGCCGGCGTCGATCACGTTCCCGGCGACGGGCGCGATCTGCTGATGAAGACCGGCCAGCAGACGATCCACATGAGCGACGAGGGCTTCACGCGCCTGATGGCGATCAACGTGAACGGCGTCTTCTTCTGCCTGCGCGAGGCCGTGAAGCTGATGCAGCGCGAGAGGCGGCCGGGCAGCATCATCAACATGTCGAGCATCGCCGGCATCTCCGCCAACGGAAACGTCAGCTATGCGGCCTCGAAGCACGCCGTCCTCGGGATCACGCGTGCGACCGCCCGGGAGCTCGGCCGCTTCGGAATTCGCGTCAACGCGATCTGCCCCGGCGTGATCGATACGCCCATGACGGCGGGCGTCCCCGAGTTCGCCCTGACCCCGCTCAAGCAGGCGACGCCCCTCGGCCGGACGGGGACGCCGACGGACATCGCCCAGACGGCGGTCTTCCTTGCGAGCGACGAGAGCAGCTTCATCACCGGTCAGTGGATCTCGCCCAACGGCGGCCTCGTGATGTGTTAGGCCCCGATCGGGCCTGGAGGGATCATGCAGAAGCTCTTTTATCTGCTTCGGGACGCAGCGACGGCGGACGGTGACGCGCTGAGGACGGCGATCGTCGAGAAGGCGGTGCCGGCGATCCGCGCGGCGGGGGGCCGGGAGATCACGGTCTTCGCGGCGGATCGCGACGTCGCGGCTGGCCGGCCGGTGCGCCAGATCGATCCGCCGATCCGTGCGATGGTCTCGTTCTGGCTCGAGGACGCGGCGGATCGGGTCGCGGCGGAGGCGGCGCTGAAGACGCTCGTGAAGTCGATCGCGGGCTATCTCGTCGTCGAGTCGCGCCCCGTCGTCCATGCGATGCCGAAGGGCCAGCGGACGCCGGGCATGAAGCAGATCTCCTGCGTGACGAAGCGCGCCGACCTTTCTCAGGACGAGTTCATCCGGATCTGGCACGAAGACCATCGCAAGGTCGCGATCGAGACCCAGTCGACCTTCGGCTACGTGCGCAACGAGATCTTCCGGCCCGTGACCGAGGGCGCGCCGATGCAGTGGACGGCCATCGTCGAGGAGTCCTTTCCGATGGGTGCGCTGACGGATCCGCACGTCTTCTACGACGCGAAGAGCGATGCCGAATACCAGGCCAACCTCGAGCGCATGATGGTCAGCTGCGGCCGCTTCCTCGACCATGGACCGATCGAGGTCACTTTCGTCTCCGAATACCATCTCGGCTAGACGCGCCGCCGCCGCTGCCGACGGCTCCGCCCGGCGGAGTCCAGCCGATCTCCTGGAGGGACCCATGCCGCGACCGCAATTCCCGAACGTCGAGATCCGGCCCCGCGCCGACTTCACACGCGCGCGTGTCGCGCGGCGCTCGTGGTCTCCGCGCTCGGGCGTCCTCGCTGCCGGCCTCGCCCGAGGCTTCCCCGCGCTCACGGCCGCGCTGATGGCTGCGCTCGTCGCCGGCCCGGCCCTCGCGCGCGACTACAGCGAGAAGCGCGCCGCCTGCAGCCAGACGGATCCCCTGCGCCAGGCCTTCTTCGGCGATACCCACGTCCACACCGTCTACTCCTTCGACGCCAACAGCCAGGACACGCGCAACACCCCGCGCGACGCCTATCGACTCGCGCGCGGCGAGCAGATCGGCCTCCAGCCCTACGACGCCGCCGGTCAGCCGCTGCGGACTGCGAAGCTCTCGCGGCCCCTCGATTTCGCCGTCGTGACGGACCATTCCGAGATGCTCGGCGAGATCGAGACCTGCAGCACGCCCGGGACGCCCGGATACGGCTCGGACATGTGCTGGGTCTATCGCAACTTCCGGCCGGCGACCTTCGCCTACTTCGCCGTGCGCAACATGATCCAGCGCGACCGTTTCGAGTTCTGCGGACCGGACGGGAAGCTCTGCCTCGAGCAGGCGCAGGTCGTCTGGAAGGACGTCCAGGCGGCGGCGGAGGAGAGCTACGACCGCACTGCGCAATGCGGCTTCACGAGCTTCGTCGGCTACGAATGGACCGCCTCGGGCGCGGCGGGCGCGAACCTCCATCGCAACGTGATCTTCCGCAACGCGAACGTGCCGAAGCTGCCCGTCAGCTCGGTCGAGAGCGCGTCTGCCTACGATCTCTGGACGCGGCTGCAGCGCGAGTGCGTCGACGGCAAGAAGGGCTGCGACGTGCTCACGATCCCCCACAATTCGAATCTCTCGGGTCCGGGCCTGATGTTCGTTTCGGCGAAGCTCCCGCTCGGCGGCGGCGAGGCGCCGGCGGTCGACGCGGCGAAGGCGAAGCTGCGGCAGCGCTGGGAGCCCCTGGTCGAGATCATGCAGCACAAGGGCGACTCGGAATGTCTGCTCGGGGGCGATACGCGGGACGAGGCCTGCGGCTTCGAGAAGGTGCCGTACAACAGCTTCGCCGGGGTCGGGCGCGTGGCGGATTCGAACGTCGGCTCGGCGGTGCCGGGCAGCGGCCAGGCGGATCTGACGCCGACGCGCTCGGTGATGGTGCGCGAGGCGCTCAAGCAGGGGCTCGTGACGCAGACGAAGATCGGGGTGAACCCGCTGAAGTACGGCATCGTCGCGAGCACGGATACGCATCTCGGGGCGCCCGGGCTCGTCGAGGAGGCGGGCGCAAAGGGCCATGGCGGCGCCGGCGTCCGTTCGGTCCGCGGCTTGCCGGACGATCTCGAGTTCAATCCGGGCGGCCTCGCGGTGCTCTGGGCCGAGGAGAACAGCCGCGACGCGCTCTTCGACGCGATGCAGCGGCGAGAGGCCTATGGCACGAGCGGGACGCGACCGCTCGTGCGCTTCTTCGGCGGCTGGGACTTCGACGAGAAGCTCTGCGAGGGAGCGGAGCTCGTCGCGCAGGGCTATGCGCGGGGCGTTCCGATGGGCGGTGATCTCGCGAAGGCGCCGAGCGGCGGAGCGCCGACCTTCGCGGTCTGGGCGCGCCAGGATCCGGGGACGCCGGCATTGCCGGGCACGCCGCTCGCGCAGGTCGAGATCGTGAAGGGCTGGGTCGAAGGGGGAGAGGCGCGGGAGAAGGTGGCCCTCGTCGTCTCTTCGGGCGCCGTGGCGGGCGTCGATCTGTCGACCTGTCAGACGAGCGGGCAGGGCGCGGCCGAGCTCTGCCGCGTCTGGCGGGATCCGGATTTCGATGCGAGCCAGAATGCCTTCTACTACGCGCGGGTGCTCGAGAATCCGACCTGTCGCTGGAGCCAGCGGCTCTGCGTCGAGGCCGGCGTCGTCTGCTCGGATCCGGCGACGATCACGCCCGGGTTCGAGGGCTGCTGCAGCGAGCGCCACGTGCCGGTCATCCAGGAGCGGGCCTGGACCTCGCCGATCTGGTACACGCCGTGATCTTCCTCTCGGACTTCGGCTCGGGCTCGGGATCGGGCGTGGGAGACCTTGCTGCCGGCGGAGCCGCCGCGTAGCCTTCCGATTCGGCTCGCAGATCGAGCCGATTTCCATCCGAGGTCGAGTCGCCGCCGACGGGGCGCCGGCGAGACGCGGACGGAAAGAAGACGAAAAGACGACGAGACGAGTTGAGACCCTGCCCGTGCGATCCGGGGTCGGGTTCCGAGGAGATCGAGATCATGGCCCGACGTCGAAGCAGTGCAGCCAACGCCTCCGCGGAGGTCGATCTCACGCCGATGCTCGACGTGGTCTTCATCATGTTGATCTTCTTCATCGTGACGGCTTCGTTCGTGAAGGAGGCGGGTGTCGACGTGATCCGGCCGCCGGCCGTGACTTCCGAGCCCAAGGACAAGGGCAACATCCTGATCGCGATCACCGAATCGGGTCAGATCTGGATCGATCGCCGCGCCGTCGACGCCAACTCCCTCCAGGCCCACATCGAGCGCCTGCACGGCGAGAACCCGCAAGGCGCGATCGTCGTCCAGGCCGACAAGAACTCCCAGAACAGCCTGCTCGTCACGGTGATGGACGCGGCCCGCGACGCGGGCGTGACCCAGATCTCGATCGCCGCCGAAGGCGTCTGAGCCGCTCTTTATCCGCGTCTTTCCACGTCTTTCCACGTCTTTCCACGTCTTTCCGACGTGCTTCCGACGTCCTTCCGACGCCTTCCGATGTTCGAGGCGCCCGCGCAGGCGCGTCGTCGGGCTCTCTGCGATCGCCGACCGACAAGCGCTCGCCGATGGGCTCTCCGGCGGCCTCAGACGGGCCGTTCGCCCCGGACCGTGACCCGGTACATGATCCGCTCGTAGTCGGCGTAATCGTCGATCGCGTAGTGCTGGAGCCAGCGGTTGTCCCAGATCGCGACGGTGCCGTTCTCCCAGTGGATCCGGCAGCAGAGCTCGGGGCGGGTCGACAGGTCGTAGAGCATCGCGAGCAGTGCGGCGCTCTCGGGCTTCGAGAGACCGACGATCTGCTGGGTGAACATCGGATTCACGTACAGACTCTTCCGTCCGGTCGCGGGATGCGTCCGCACGACCGGATGCACCACCTCGTCGTAGATGCGGTCGCTGAACGTGTACTGGATCGCCGTCTCACCGCGGTATTTCGCGTCGCCCGTCGTCTTGGGATCGTAGGCGCTGCTCGCGCTGTGGACTGCGCATAGCGGTTCCAGGAATCGGCGCACGGGCTCGGAGAGCGCCGCGAGTGCGCCCTCCATCGATGCGAAGACCGTATCGCCCCCGACCGGGGGCACCTGCTCGCCGTACAGGATCGTCAGCGCGCTCGGGCATTCGAAGAAGCTGTTGTCGGTATGCCACGAGGTTCCGAAGAAGGCCCGCTCGCCGGCGGGCTTCAGGACCTTGATGACCTCCGGATGGCCGGGCATCCCGTTCGCGATCGGATGCACGTCGGGCGATCCGAACTGCTTCGCGAGGGCGAGCAGCGCTTCGGTCGAGAGCTTCTGATCGCGGACGCAGAGCACGCCGTAGCGATGGAGCGCGTCATCGAGCGCCTCGCGGGTCGCCGCGTCGAGCGGGCTGGAGAGGTCGACGCCTCGGACCTCGGCGCCGAGGGCGCCGGCGAGGCCACGAATCTGGAGCGGTCGCATCATGGGAGGGGACTGCCTTCTTGCCGGGAGGACTTGTCGGTATTTCGTGCCGGTCGGGTCGGCACAGATTACGCGAAGGGTGCTCGAGCTGCGATCGCACGCTGCGCCGGGGGATCTGATCCGCCTCTGATGGCGCGTCACGTTAGGATCGGAAGCATGAACAGCAACCTGCGACGCGCCGGGTCAATCGGATGCGCAGCCGCCGGGGAGGGTGCGAGTTGAGCGAATCCGGAGGATCGATGGAATCCATGGAAGGGATTTTCGGGTCGTCGGGGGGCGCATCGCCGGGTTCGGCGCTGCCGACGGGGTCGGGCCGAGCGCTGGTCGTCGAGGAGTCGCTCGAGGGGGGCGCCTCATGGCTCGCCTCGCGGCTGGGTGAGACGGGCTTCGAGGTCCGTGCCTGCAGCGATGGACGCACCGCCTTCGAGGCGTTCATCCGCGAGCTGCCGGACCTGATCGTGACGCGGGATCGGGTTGGCGAGATCGACGGGCTCGAGCTCGCGCGGAGGGTTCGCGAGGTCTCCGGCGTGCCGGTGGTTCTGGTCGATCCGGTCGCGCCGACGGAGCGACGAGAGCGGGCATTCCGGATCGGTGTCGATCGGGTCGTCTCCGAGCCGGAGGAGCTCGCGCGGCTGCCTTGGATCGCGCTCGAGTTGGTGGCGCCCGGCCGCCATCCGGATCCGCCCCCGCGTCTGACGGCGGCCCATGTCCGGCAGGTCGCGCGTTCCCAGCTGCAGGCCGAGCTCGAGCGTCTACTGCTCGAGTGTCGTGGAAACCTGGCCGAGATGGCGCGCCGCATGGGCAAGGACCGCTCGACCGTGCGGTACCACCTGCGCCGCTTCGGAATGCTCGTCGAGGAGCGGGCGAACGCCGTCGAGATCCGCGGACGCGCGGCGTCGCGAGCCGATGGGCAGGCGCGCGAAGGGGAGTCCGCGGGCCCTTCGTGATCGCCGGTCGATTCGAGCCGTGCTCCGGCCAGGGCGCCTCTGCTTCCGGTTGCATTGCCCCTCCAGCGGCGGTTCACTCCGCTGCCGGGGGAGCGAATGAACGAATCGCGTGCGCAGGAGGGGCTCGTCTCCACATCCGAGAGCGAGTCGACGCTGCGCGCCTGGCTGCTCGGTCTCGGGCTCGCCGCGGTCCTCGGGGCGGCCAACGTCTACCTCGGGCTGAAGGTCGGGATGACGGTCTCGGCGTCGATCCCCGCTGCCGTGCTCGCGATGCTGATCCTGCGGCGGGTCTTTCGCGACGGAACGGTGCTCGAAGCCAACCTCGTCCAGACGGCGGCGTCGTCGGGCGAGTCCCTCGCCGCAGGCATCCTGTTCACGGTCCCGGCCCTCGTGTTGATCGGGTACTGGCAGGCCTTCGACTACTGGACGACGGCTCTGATCGCGATCGCCGGCGGTTGGCTCGGCGTTCTCTTCATGATCCCGATGCGGCGCGTGTTCATCGAGGAGAGTCCAGAGCTGCCGTTTCCAGAGGGCGTGGCCTGCGCCTCCGTGCTCCGCGCGGGCATGGACGCCTCGCCGGGAGCGGCGCGCGCGGTCGTCGAGGGCGGGCTGCTCGGCGGCCTCGTCAAGCTCGCGATCGGCGCCTTCGGACTCGCGGCGGGCGGCCTCGAAAAGGCCTTCCTCGTCGCGGGACGGCCGCTCTTCATCGGCGCCGATCTATCGCCCGCGCTCGTCGCCGTCGGCGTCATCGTCCGGATCGAGGTCGCGGCCCAGATCTTCCTCGGCGGCGCGATCGGCTGGTGGCTCGCGCTGCCCGCGCTGCCCGAGCTCGCCCCGCTGCTCGCGCCCGGCTCGTCGGCCCTCGCGGCTGCCCTCGCTTCGGGCGGGGAGGCGGCCGCCGAAGAGCGCGCCTACGCCCTCTGGTCCCATGGTGTTCGTTATGTCGGTGTCGGTGCGATGGCGGTCGGCGGGATCGCTGCACTGGTGCGCGTTCGCGCCGGACTGGACCGAGCGGTGCAGGAGCTTCGAAACGGATGGGGGCGCCGTGCGCCGACCGGCGGAGCACGGGTCGATCTCTCGGCAGGCTGGATCGCGCTCCTGGCGGCCGCCGCCATCGCCTCGACCGCCATCGTCTATATCCGCTTCACCGGCTCGCTCGGAATCGCGCTGATCGCGACGGGCCTGATGGTGACGGCGTGCTTCTTCTTCGTCGGCGTCGCGAGCTACATCGTCGGCCTCGTCGGCAACAGCAACAGCCCGGTCTCCGGCATGACGATCACCGCCGTGCTCGCGACGGGCGGTGTCCTCTTCCTCGCGGGCTACACCGGCATGCAGGGCATGGTCGCGACCCTCGGTGTCGCCGCCGTCGTCTGCTGCGCCGCCTGTACGGCCGGCGACATCTGCAACGACGTGAAGACGGGCGCGATCGTCGGCGCGACGCCCTGGCGCCAGCAGCAGATCCAGCTGGTCGGCGTCGTCGTGGCGGCGCTCGTGATGGCGCCTGTATTGCAGCTGCTCGACGATGCCTATGGCATCGGCTCGCGAGAGCTCGCGGCGCCCCAGGCGAGCCTGTTTGCGAGCCTCGCGCGCGGCTTCTTCGGCGACGAGTCGTTGCCGTGGGGACTGGTGTCGCTCGGGGCTGCGATCGGATCGGCCGTCCTGGCCGTCGATGCAGGCCTGGCGCGGCGCGGCGCTGGCATGCGGCTGCATCTGATGCCGATCGCCGTCGGCATGTACCTGCCGCTCGGACTCTCGCTGCCGATCCTGATCGGCGGGCTGATCGGATCCTTCGCGCGGCGCGGTGGTTCAGAGGGCGCCGCGGCCGCAGAGGGCGGCGTGTTGTTCGCGTCCGGCGCAGTGGCCGGCGAAGCTCTCGTCGGCGTCGGGATCGCGGCGCTGGCCGCGCTCGGCGTCGAGCGACTCGCCTGGGGCGGGGCCTGGCAGGGACTCGGTGCAGGCGTGGTCGCCCTCATCCTGCTCACCGCTTTCGCCCGCGCCGTTCGAGCGGATTGACTCCGCCCGGGGCCCCTAAATGGCCGCCTGGGGCCCATGACCGCCTGGGGCCCATGAAGAGTCCGATCAAGAGTCGTCGATCAGAGCTCGCCCATCTCGCGCTTGAACGCATAATCCACCGGCTCGGCGACCAGTACGTCGTAGGCCGCTTCGAAGACCGGCCGGCAGCTGTCGCCCCGGATCAGGTTCACTGCGCAGGCGGGCGAAGCCAGGATCGAGGCCGGGACCAGCAGGACCGAGCCGATGCCGGCCCGGGCGGCGGCGAGCGGGCGCACGATCATCGCATCCAATCCCGTCGAGACGGCCTTCTGCCCCGCCGAGCCATCCCAATCCGCGGAGGCGACCGGGGCGCCGAGGAGCGAAGCGAGCGAGACGAAGGCCAGAGCGGCCCGCCATCCCTTTCCCGTCGAGAGCCGAATCGAAATGCCAGAGCGAGCCGGGCGCGTGCGCATCGCTTTCCTTCCTGTGGAGAAGATCGCAGGGCACGAGCCCTGAACGCGATCGGGCGATTGAGATCGAGGTCGGCCGATCCTAGCAGAGCCCGCGGGCCCGGGAACGCCGTCCAGCGCGGGTCGGTCGATCGGGTATGCTGCGCGCGTTCGGAGGGGGGCGCGTGAGCGCGAACGTCGTGGAGCCGCAGACGGGCGAGTCGGGCGGGGACGATTCGGGACGGCTGACGCGCCGCATCCTGATCGGTCTCGTCGTCGGTGCCC
>CAUJGH010000502.1 GCA_963169575.1 Myxococcota bacterium
CTCTTCGATCGGATCGGGGACCAGTTCGCGGCGACCGTCCCGAAATGGTTCGGCCCCGCGCAGGACGACCGCGCGCGCCGGACCAATGCGCTCGGTCCGCCGGCGAAGTCCGCCGCCGAAGGGCTGCGCGAGAACGCCTACGGCACGGGCTGGTTCCGACTCGAGCGGGACCAGGCCCTGCTGATCGAGCTCGAGGAGCCGAAGGCCCATCTCTGGAGCTTCGAGCTCGGCACGTTCTGGTGGCAATCGATCGACTACGTGAACCACCTCTCGAGCCTGAATGGCTTCCAGGCCGAGGCGAGCAGCGACGGACGTTATCGACTCGTCGTCGCGCTCGAAGATCCCGGCGTGTCCAACTGGCTCGATCCGGCCGGGCATGCCGAGGGCGTCATCGTTTATCGCTACCAGCTGGAGAGCGGCGAGAACGCGGCGCCGAGCGCCCGGCTCGTCTCGCTGTCCGAGCTGAAGGCGCTCCTCCCCGCCGATACGCGGCGGGTCGATCCGGTGGAGCGCGCGGCGCAGATCGCGTTGCGGCGCCGGCATGCCGCCCTGCGCTGGGCGCCTTGATCCGCTCCTGCGGCCGGGCCGTCCCTGTGCGAGCGGATCAGGCCCAGCCCTTCGCGAGCGGGACGCGGTGGTAGAAGACGAGCTTCCGGTGGGCGAAACGCCAGACGCCGTCCTCGCGTTCGAAGACGTCGTCGTAATGGCCGGCCGCCGTCACCGCCTCGCCGTTCTCGACCATGCGCAGCTCGATGCTGCAGAAGCCCGTCGCGCGATCGCCGTCGAGCTCGACCACGTGGTTGTGGATGAATGGAATCGGGCGCAGCTCGCCGAAGGAGCTCCGATACAGCTCGAGCAGGCGCGCATGGCCGCGTTCGCGCGTCCCGCCCGACTCCATGATGCCGTCGCGGGTGAAGAGCGCGACGATCTCGTCGGCGCGGCCGCCGACGGCGAGCTGGCAGTAGCGCGCGGTCAGCTCGCGGATCGCATCGCGATCCTCGATGGCGCGGATCCGTTCTTCGAGCGTGGGCATGCACATCCTCCCGTTCTTTGTCAGGGATCCAGCCCGAGGAGCCGGGCCGGATTGGCGCAGGCCATCTCCCGCAACTGGTCCTCCTTCGCACCCGCCCGCCAGAGGGCGTCGACGTAGTCGTGAAGCCCGATCGCCGGGCGCGGCAGCTCGTCGGTCCAGCCGTAGTCGGTCGAGAGCACGATCTGCCGCGGGCCGATCGCGTCGACGGCCCGGACCATCTCGGGAATACCCGGCCCGTGCCCCGCCATGCAGGTCGCGGCGGCGAGCTCGATGAAGCAGCCGAGCTCCGCGAGGGCGGTGCAGTCGGCGACCGAGAGGTTCGGCCCCGCGCCCGCGTTCATCGCGTGGGTCACGACGACGGGACCGCGACGGGCCTGGGCCTTCGCGACGGCGAAGTGCTCCACTCGCGAGGTATGGCCGGTCGCCAGGATCGCGCCGTGCTGGGCGACGAGGTCGATGATCTCGAGCACCTCTGGCCGCAGGCGCCCCGCCTCGTCGAGCATCTCGATCCCCTCGCCCGGGACGTCCAGCATCGCCGCGACGCCGTTGTCGAAATCCTGCTGGCTCGAGATGGTCGGCAGCCAGACGACGGCGGCCCCGTCCCGGAGCGCGATCTCGACCGCGCCTGGATTCAGCCCGCCGATGCAGAAATCGCAGCAGATCGAGCCGTAGACCCGGATCCCGGGCACCGTCTGCGAGACGGAATAGGCGAAACCGTTGCTGGGGAAATCGTGCGACTTGAGGACCAGCGCCTTGAAGTCGAGGGCCAGCGCGTCCCGCGCCGCGTCGAAGGGATCCACCGCATGCTTGCGGCCGACGACGGACTCGGGACCGAAGTGGCAGTGGAGATCGACGGCTCCGCCGAGAACGATTCGCGACATTCCTACCTCCTCGCTGGCGCCCGCCCCGACCCGCTTCGGCCGATGGCGCCGCGCCGCACTCAGCCCGAAAGCTTCCGGATCCCCGCCATCGCCGTGTGATGCGAGAGAATGCCGCCGTCGACGGAGAGGATCTGTCCCGTCACGAAAGCGGCGGCGTCCGAGGCGAGGAAGACGACGACTGCCGCGATGTCCTCGGGCCGCCCGAGCCGCGGCGTCAGCGTATTCTCGACGTAGACCTCGACGGCGGCCTTCGGCACGTTCGCCTCGAGCGCCGGCGTCGAGATGACGCCCGGGGCGATCGCGTTGCAGCGGATCCCCTGCTTGCCGTACTGCACCGCGACGTTCTGGGTCAGCGAGCCGAGCCCGGCCTTCGAAGCCGCATAGGCCGCGCGCACGACGTCGCCCGTCAGCCCGGAGGCGGACGAGGTATTGATGATCGAGCCGCCGCCCCGGCAGATCATGTGCGGGATCGCGTATTTGCAGCCGAGCATCGGTGCGCGCAGGTTGATGCGCATGTTGCGGTCCCAGACCTCGGCGGTCAGCTCGACGATCGCGCCATCCGCCGCCATCAGCGCAGGGTCGGAATCGGCGGCGTTGTTATGCAGGATGTCGAGCCCACCGAAGACGCGCACGCTCGCCTCGATCATCGCCGCGATCGACGCCTCCTCGGCGAGGTCGACGGGCTGCGCGTGCGCCCTGCCCCCGCCGGCCTCGATCTCGCCCGCGACCTTGCGGGCCCCCGCGGCATTCAGGTCCGCCACGACGACCGAAGCGCCCGACGCCGCGAGCGCGAGACAAGTCGCACGGCCGATCCCCGAGGCGCCCCCCGTCACGAGGGCGACGCGCCCCGCGAGCGAGAAGGTCTCCGGTCCGATGGTCGTCGCAGCGCTCGTCATCGCGATCCCTCTCAGCGCGTCACGCGCACCGGCAGATGTTCGGGTCCGTACTCCTGCAGATGGTTCACGCATTGCCAGACGAAGCCGGGCTCGAGCTCGAGCCGCGTCCGCTCCATCAGCGAGAGCATCTCCTCGATCACCACCCGGCCGATCAACCGCGTCAGGTGGTTGCCGAGACAGAGGTGGGGACCCGCGCCGAAGGCGAGATGCTCGGGCGGCTCGACGCGATCGAGACGGAACGACTCCGCGTCGGGATAGGCCGCTTCGTCGCGATTGCCCGCCGTGATGTGGCATAGGATGTGCTCGCCCGCGAAGACGGGCGTGCCGGCGATCTCCGCGTCGGCTCGCGCCGTCCGCCAGAGGAAGGCGACGGGCGCCTCGTAGCGGAGCGACTCCTCGACCGCGCGGTCGATCCGAACGTCGTCGCCGCGCAGGGCCGCGACGAAGCCGTCGTCCGTCAGCAGCCGGTAGAGCAGGTTCCCGACCATGTAGGTCGCCGAGAGCGAGCCCGCGAGCATGTTGACGACGAGCGTGCGCGTATGGTGCGCACCGATCGACCAGCCGTCGTCGCCCCGCGAACGCACCATCGAGGCGAGCAGGTCGTCGTAGCGGTCGTCCGCGATCCGGCGCTCGATCTGCTCGTCGATGCAGGCCGTGAGCTCGGGAAAGCCGGCGGCGATTCCCTCGCCCTTCTCGGTCCGACCGGTCGGGGGCCAGCTGCTGTGGAGCAGCTCGTTACACCAGGTCATCAGCTGCGCGTGCTGCTCCTCGGGAAAGCCGAGCAGGTCCGCCGAGACGGATCCGGGAATCACGGTTGCGAACTCCGCCATCAGATCGCCCTTGCCCGCCGCGACGATCTGCTCGAGCCGCCGCCGCACGGCGCTGCGCGTGAACGGCTCGGACTCCTTCGCCTTCGCGATCGTGAAGGTCCGATGGAGCACACGCCGGATCTTCGGATGGAGCGGCGCGTCGAGCTCGCCGAGGAAGCTCTCCTCGGCCGGCACGACGATGCCCGGAGCGCGCATGTCGCCGACGGACGAGAATCCCTTCGAGTCCCGGAAGACGGCGGTGACGTCCGCATAGCGCGTCACGAGCACGATGTTGTCCGCCGGCCGGCAGACGGGCTTCTCGCGTCGAATCCGCGCCATCAGAGCGAAGTCCTTGGCCTTCGCCGCGTCGTTCGGGTCGAAGGCGAACTCCGCATCGATTCCAGGGCGCTGGGTCATTTCATGCCTCTCCTGTCGCAGAAGCCGCTGCGCGGCCGATCTTCCCGAACTCGATCGGCGCATGCGCGACGCCTCGGGTCGGGACGAGCTGGTTGCGAACGATCCCGCCGGCATCGACCGCATAATCGGGCGCGAATTCGAGCAGGACCTCGAGGGCAACGCGCGTCTCGAGCCGCGCGACCGCGTTGCCGAGACAGAAATGGATGCCGTGACCGAAGGTCCAATGGCTCTTCACTGGGCGATCGAGATCGAGGACGTCCGGGTTCGGGAAGGCGGTCTCGTCGTGATTGGCCGAGCCGTAGAGGAGCAGGACCTGATCGCCCTTCGGAATCGTCGCGTCGCCGATCAGGGCGTCGCGGGTCGTCGCCCGCGCGAGGCCCTGCACCGGCGAGACGAAGCGCAGGATCTCCTCGAGCGCCTGTGGCCAGCGCGCAGGCTCGCGGACGAGCTTGCGGCGCTCGTCCGGGTACAGACCGAGGGACAGGATCGCGTTGGCGATCATGTTCATCGTCGTGTTCTGCGACGCGTCGTGGAGCAGCGAGCAGAAGCCGCCGATCTCCTCGTCGGAGAGTTCCTTGCCCTCGGTCTGGTTGTGGAGGATCTGCGAGATCAGATCGTCGGAGCGGTGGACCCGCCGTTCGGCGACGAGATCGGTCCAGTAGCGGCCCATCTCCGCGTAGGCCTCGAGGGCGGCAGGGCTCGTGAAATCCCCGCCGGCCAGGGTCGCCATGTTCCAGGCGAGAAACTGGTCGCGATCCGAGACCGGCAGATCGAGCAGCTCGCACATCGTCAGTGTCGGAATCTGATGCGAGTAGTCGGGCGACGCGTCGCAGCCGCCGCGATCGACGAGCGTCTCGAGAATCGCCCGTGCGCTGGCGCGGATATGGGGCTCGAGCTTCGCGACCCGGGCCGGGGTCAGGACGCGGGCGAGGATCGCGCGCAGCTCGTCGTGGCGCGGCGGATCCATGTTGAACATGTTGGGCGGGATCAGCGAGATGTCGGTGTCGATCAGCGTCCCACGCGCGGAGGAGAAGGTCCGCCAATCGGCGAGCGCGTCATTGACGTCCTTTGCGCGCGAGATCATCCAGAAATGCGGCCAGACGCGGCCTTCGCGGGTCGCGTGCTTGTAGGCGGGCGCGTGGTCGCGCATGACTTTGTAGAACGGATAGGGATCGTCGTAGAAACGCGGATCGAAGGGATCGAACTCGAAATCGCCGGGGAGACCACTCATTGCACCACCTCTACTCCGTCACCGCCACGGCGGCGCTCGGGGCCGCCTTCGGCATCTTCAACATCACGAGAACGGCCGCCGCCACGGCGAGCACGCCGACGAAGATCTGGAAAGCAAGCACATAGCTCCCCGTCTGATCCCGGATCCGCCCGACCAGGGCGAGACCCGCCAGGGCGCCGGCCGTGATGAAAGGCGCCTGGAATCCCATCGCGCGACCGAAGTTGGCGACGCCGAAGACTTGAGCCATCAAAGCGCCCCAGACGGGCAGGATCCCGCCCGCCGCGAGGCCCATGAGCGCTGCGCTCGCGACCAGCACCGGCATCTCCGGCTCGGTCGTCATCACACCGATCGCCGTGGCCGTGAGGCCGATCGCCGTCCAGAGGCCCAGATTGAGCGGGATCCGATCGGCAAGCCATCCGAAGGCGAGCTTGCCGACGAGGCCTGCCAGCGTCAATGCGACGATCATGTTCGAGCGCGCCATCGAGTCTGCACCGAGGTCGGCGGCGAATTTCGGAACGTTCATCAGCATCGCGTTGTAGGTCCCGAGAAAGAGCGCGAGGCAGATCGAGATGGCCCAGAACGGCAGCTGGCGCAGGATCTCGCCGGCGGCCGCGGGGCGAACGGGAGGCGCCGACGCCGCCGCCGACCCGGCCTCGACACCTTCGGGCAACAAGCCGAGATCCCGGGGATGGTTCCGGAAGAAGACCAGCAGCAGCGGAAGCGCCAGCAACGCGACGAGCACGGCCATGATGCGGAGGGTCATCCGCCACCCGATGGACTCGAAGCTCGTGCCGAAGAGCGGCGCGATCACGAGCCCCCCGATCGAAGTCCCGAGCGCGGCGATGCCCATCGCCCTGCCGCGCGAACGCGTGAACCAGCGCGAGACGGCCGCCTGACCGACGATCGGCCCGAGCAGCGTGTTCGCGATCGCGACGATGCTGCCCATCACCACCGCCCACGCGATCCAGCCCGGCGCGAGCGAAAGAGCCAGCAGTCCGGCAACGAGACCGCCGACGCCGATCAGCATGAGGCCGCGAACGGACCAGCGATCGACGAGCGGACCGACCACGAGCGGAAGCACGAATCCGATCGCAGTCATCGCCATCGCGCCCGCGTTCATCTTCTCCATGCCGCAGGCGAACTCCTTCTCGACCTCGACGATCAAGAGGCCGTAGCCGTAGCTCATGAAACCGACCATGAAGAGCTGGGCCATGAACACGGTCGCGACGATCCACCAGCCATGGAACATGCAGTCCTGCCATTCCTTTCGTCGCAACGCGCCGCGAGGCCCTTCGCCCGAGCGCGCTCGATCCATCCCACGAGAGCCGCGGCGCACGCCGCAGGGGGTCCCGCGATGGTACTGCGCCGCGCGCGCCGCGCTGCCCCGAATCGCTTGCGTTCGGGTAAGCTGCGGGGACCGCGCCGCCCGGCGAAGCGCGCTCTCAGGAGGGGCCATGCCGATCACGGGTCGTTGTTATTGTGGACGGGTCCGATACAGCGCCGAGGGCGAGCCCGCGATGCGGGCGCAATGCCATTGCCGGGAATGCCAGTACATCTCGGGCGGCGGCGCCGTCCTGATCATGGGAATGCCCGCCGACGGCTTCGCCTTCACGCAGGGGGAAACCCGGGGCTTCACGCGCAGCGACATCCCGCGGCCGGTGACCCGCGAGTTCTGTCCGGATTGCGGGACGCACATGCTGACGCGGGTGCCCGACGTACCGCTGGTCTTCCTCAAGGTCGGGACACTCGACGATCCGTCGGTCTTCCGGGGTCCGGAGGCCGTGCTGTTCACGATCGACCAGCAGCCGTGGCATCACGTCCCAGACGGCGTCCCGAGCTTCCCGCGCATGCCCGGCTGATCCCGGTCCGCCGCCGGGCGATCAGCCGACGGCCGGCCGCGAAGTCTTCTTCGGGCTCCCGACCTTGCGCATGCGCGGTCGGGGCGGGATCACGAGGGGATCGAAATGACCGGCGCTCCGCCGCAGCGCGGCGGTCGGCATCTCGAGGCGCCCGGTCACGATCGCCCCGTCATGGAGGATCACGCGCGGCGCCCGCACGTCGCCGCGGATCACGCCGCCCGCCTTGACCTCGATCCAATCCTCGGCCGTGACGTTGCCGCGCACGGTGCCCCGGATCCGGACCGAGCGCGCATCGATGCGCGAGCGGACGAACCCCTCCGCGCCGATCGTGACGCGCGCGCAGCGGGCGCGAATCCGGCCTTCGACGAGTCCCTGGATCTCGACGTTTTCGTCGGCGACGAGATCGCCGGCGATCTTGCTCGCGGGCCCGAGCACGCTGGCGAGCTTGCGCGCGACTTCGCCGAGCGAGAATTCGACGTCGATCTCCGGGTAGAGCGGGCGCGCTCCCCCGCGCGGCGCGTCGGCCGGCTCGGACCGCTCGCTCGCCCCCGGTCCGAAGACACGGTCCACGATGCCCGCATGGCGCGCGGCCGCGCCGGCCTCGCGATGCATCGCGGCGACGGTCCCGACGATGCCGCGCCTGGACTCCCGGCGCGCCGCGTCGGTCTCCAGCGGCGACGGGTCGCGCGAACCCTGCGACATCGAGGCTCCTCCGGCGTCGAGCCCGGGTTCGCGCGGCAGGGGAGGCCTCCGCCGCACGGTGGGTCGACGAAGAGGAGTGGCGGCCGGGGGCTCCGGATCGCAGGCAAGTCGGCCTCGGCAGCGCAGCTTCCGCCGGAACGCACGCTTCTACCGGCGAGCTGCCGCCGACCCGCGCGGTCACCGCCGCTTCGCCGCCGCAACCGCTTCGCAGCCCCGCCGCCCCGATCAGCGCGAAACGACGTCCGCGAACTTCACGACCTGCGTCTCCCATTCCTTCGGACACGGTCCGGAAGCGCCGACGATACGCCCGAGCATGCCGCCCTGATCGTGGCCGAGCGTATTGAGCCAGTTCGGATGCGCCGGCCCGGGATCCGCATGCGCGATCAGGATCTTCACCGAGCCGTCCGGCTCGTGGCGCGCCATGAACTTGTTCGTCCAGACGTTGAAGAAGCGGTGGTCGAGGGACTCCATCCAGAAATTCGAGAGCTGCAGGTTCCACGTCTGGCATTCGGGCAGGAACGGGATCCGCACGGCG
>CAUJGH010000503.1 GCA_963169575.1 Myxococcota bacterium
GCAAACGTCCTGGGCGCCGAGCGCGACGGTCGAGTCGCGCACGGACCGGGCGACGTCCGCGAGGTAGACGAACGGCGGGCACACGGCGCAGTCGGCGGCGCCGAGCCCATGGCTCGCAACGATCGCCTCGACGAGGCCCGCGTTCTCGGCACGCGAGCCATGCATCTTCCAGTTTCCGGCTACGAGGGGTCTGCGGCTCATAAAAGGCGCGCGATCATAGCGGCGCCCCCGCCGGCGCGCAACGACGGCGGCCGCCCCGCCTCAGGGTTTGACTGTAATCGTGATTTTCTTCGACATCACCGGCGGATCGTGCGGGATGTGCAGGGCATCGCCGAGCACGAGCTGCAGCGTGTGCTTGCCGGGCGCCAGGCTGATCGTGGTTTCCGTCTGGCCCTTGCCGAAATGCACGACATGATCCGAGGCGGGCAACGGGCTGCCGAGGTCGGCCGGCGGATCGGTGTCGATCAGCAGGTGATGGTGGCCGGTGTTGTCGAACTTGATGCCCGCGGGCGCGACACCCATGCCCTTCAGCCCGAAGCGCACCGTGACCGGCCCCTTGACCGTCGCGCCATCCGCGGGCGATTCGAAGTAGACCTCCGCACCGGCGGGCGACGGCGCGCGCGGCAGGTCGGCCTGCGCGACGAGGGCAACGGCTGCAAGCAGCAATCCAGGAATGAGGAAACGCATGGCGGGACCTTTCACGAGGCGTGCAATGGAAGGCGCGAGGATAGCGCGCTCAGGCCGCGGCGGCACTCACCGCCGCGGCGATCTCTTCCGCGCAGCTGCGCGTGAGCGCCTCATCGCGTCCCTCGACCATCACACGGATCACGGGCTCGGTGCCGGAGGGCCGCAAGACCACCCGGCCTTCGCCGCCGAGGCGCCGCTCCACGGTCTCGACGGCAGCGCCGACGGCCGGCACGGCCGCGGGGTCGAAGCGCGCGGCGACGCGCACGTTCAGCAGGACTTGCGGGAAGCGTGTCATACCCGCGGCAAGTTCCGCGAGGCTGCGCCCCGTCCGTCGCATCACGCCGATGACCTGCAGCGCGGCGACCAGGGCATCGCCGGTCGTGGTGCGATCGAGGCACAGGACATGGCCCGAAGTTTCGCCGCCGATCAGGCCGCCCGTTTCCTTGAGCATCGCGAGCACATAGCGATCGCCCACCTTGGCCCGCCGGAAGCCGATGCCGCGCTCGCGCAGCGCGACCTCGAGCCCGAGGTTGCTCATCAGCGTGCCCACCACGGGGCCCGTCAGCTCGCCGGCCTCCTGGCGCGCGCAGGCGATGATGTAGATGAGCTGGTCGCCGTCGACGATGCGGCCGAGGTGGTCGATCATCACGAGGCGGTCGCCGTCGCCGTCGAGCGCGATGCCGAAGTCGGCCCGCACGCCGGGCACGGTGAGCTGCAGCAGTTGCGGCGCGGTCGAACCGCAGCCGTCGTTGATGTTGCGGCCGTTCGGCGAGCAGCCGACAGGGATCAGCTCCGCGCCGAGGTCCGCGAACAGCCGCGGCCCCACCTTGTAGGCGGCGCCATTGGCGCAGTCGAGCACGATCTTGAGCCCCTCGAGGCTCGTGCCGGCCGCGAGCGTCGAGGCGCAGAACCGCTGGTACTCGGTGCGCTGCTTGTCGACCCGCACCGCGCGGCCGAGTTCGCGCGAGCCGCGCGTCACGGTGCCGCTCTCGATCTCGCGCTCGATCTCGTGCTCGAGTTCGTCGGAGAGCTTGCCGCCGCTGCCGTCGAAGAACTTGATGCCGTTGTCCTCGTACAGGTTGTGCGAGGCGCTGATCACGACGCCGAAATTGCAGCCGAAGTAGCGCGTCATGTAGGCGATGCCGGGCGTCGGCAACGGCCCGATCATCTTCGCATCGACGCCGGCGGCGACGAAGCCGGCCTCGAGCGCCGCCTCGAACATGTAGCCCGAGAGGCGGGTGTCCTTGCCGATCAGGATCTGCTTGCGTCCGCCCTCGCGCTGGCGGAAGACGAACGCGATCGCCCGGCCGAGGGCGAGCGCGATCTCGGGGGTCATCGGATGGACGTTCGCCTTCCCGCGGATGCCATCGGTGCCGAAGAGTTCTCGAACGGGCGCGCTCATCGTCTCGGTCCTTCCGTCTGCGGTTCGCTCGTCGGGTCCGGCTCGATCCGGATCAGGACCCGGATCGGCCCCTCCTTCTCGGGCCAGACCAGCCCACCACTCAGGACCAGACGGACGTCCCGCTCGGCATCCGCCGCGAGGCCGGCGATGTCGATCTTCTCGGTCAGGATCTCCTTCATCCGGAGGACCTGACTGCGTGCGCCCTCGAGCGCGATCTCGCTGGGCTCGAGGACCAGCCCGGCCAGATGGAAGCCCGGCGCCGGGCTGCCCTCCGTTTCGGCCCGGACGGGAACCTTCTTTTGCCCGCGTTTCTCGAACCGGACCTCCAGCTGCGAGGGGGCATAGCCCACGAAGCTGGTCCCGGTCGGATGGGGGATCGACTCGACGTCGACCTCGTACACGGCGACCCCGGGCTTTCCGCCCCGGACGTCGACCCGGTACTTGAGCTGCTCCACCGAGAAGTTGCGCAGCGCCGCCCGGCTCCCGCGCACGCGGACGTTGATCGAGTCGGCGCTCTGCTCGGTGACGACGAGATCCTTCTCGACGCCGACGAGCTCGATCTCGACGTCGAAGGATTGCTGGATGCTCGAGGTCCCCTGGGCCACCGCCCAGATGAAGACGCTGATCGCCAGCGCCAGAACCAGCATCCCCGGCCTCAGATTCTGGAATCGCGACGGCATCGGTCGCCCATCTCCCCTCGCCCGGCCCGTCGGTTTCGCGAATCCGGCCCGCCTAGCGGGCGCGGATCTGTCCCGGCTCGCGTCCATCCGCGAGCTCGACCTTCGCCGAGGCGTCGCCCGCCTCGGGCAGTTCCTTGCGCTCGCCGCCCAGCACCTCGCGCAGCACGACCCGCAGCCGCGGCGCGTCGAGCCCGCGCAGCATCTCGCCGCCGAGCACGACCGAGATGCTGGCCGTCTCCTCGGAGACCACGATCACGAGCGCGTCGGTCTCCTCGGTGATCCCGACCGCCGCGCGATGACGCGTGCCGAGACCTTCGGGCAGATCGGTCCGCACCGTGAGGGGCAGGATGCAGCCCGCCGACGAGACGCGTCCCTCCTGGATGATGACGGCGCCGTCGTGCATCGGCGAGGCGGGCTGGAAGATGCTGAGCAGCAGCTCCTTCGACAGCGTCGCGTCGACTGCGACCCCGGCCTCGATCATGTCCGCGAGATTCGTGTCCCGCTCGAGCACGATCAAGGCGCCATGGCGGCGCTGCGAGAGCGTGCCCGCCGCGCGCACGATCTCCTCGACGATCTGGATGTCCCGCTCCTCGGCGAACGACGGAAAGAACCCGCGGCCGACGCGCGCGAGCGCTCGCCGGATGTCGTTCTGGAACAGGATCACGATGATGAGCACGGCGAAGTCGAGGAAGCGCTCCAGGATCATGCCGAGCGCGGCGAGCTGGAAGAGCTCGGAAGCGAGCGACAGGGCGATCAGCACGATCAGCCCGACCAGGATCTGGACGGCGCGGGTCCCGCGAATCAGGAGCAGCAGCCAGTAGATGCCCGCCGTGACGAGCAGGATGTCGACCGTGTCGCGAAAGGGGTCGAAGCGAGCTCGGAAGAACTCCGCGAGATCCCCTCCCAGATTCCACAACACCTCGATCACGATCTTCCCCCCGGAGTCGTTCGCGGTCCTCGCCGACGATTTCGGCCGTCAGCTCGGGAGCGGCTCGGGATCGGGGATTGCGCCGCCCGCGCCACTGCCGGCGCGGCTGGTCTCGCCGTCGCGGACCGCCCGGGGCCCCGCCGCCGCGCGCGACGGCGGCGCATCCTGGCCCGAGCCCGCCGCCCGCAGGACGGGGAGCGGCTCGCCCCGCAGCAGGATCGCGAGCTGCGGTCCCTCGAGCGTCTCGCGCTCGAGCAGCGCGCTCGCGACCCGGTCGAGCAGGTCCCGATTGTCGAGCAGCAGCGCCTTCGCCTCGGCGTATTTCTGGGTCAGGATGCGCGAGACCTCTTCGTCGATCTCGCGCGCCTTCTGCTCGGAGTAGTCCTTGCGCGAGACGAGGTCCCGGCCCAGGAAGACGTCCGCCCCGGAATCCGCGTAGGAGACCGGTCCGAGCCCGCGGCTCATGCCGTACTCGGTCACCATCCGCCGCGCCCAGCCGGTCGCCTGCTGCAGATCGTTGGAGGCGCCGGTCGAGAAGTGGTCGAAGACGATCTCCTCGGCGGCGCGCCCGCCCATCGCATAACGGATCACGGCGTGGATCTGGCGCTCGGTGTAGTTCAGCCGATCGGCCTCGGGCAAGGTCTGCGTCAGGCCGAGCGCCATGCCGCGCGGGATGATCGTGACCTTGTGGACCGGGTCGGAATCCTCGGGCGTCAGCATGGCGACGAGGGCGTGGCCCGCTTCGTGGAAGGCGGTGATCCGCTTGTCCTCGTCGGACATGATCATGCTGCGGCGCTCGGCACCCATCAGGACCTTGTCCTTCGCGTTCTCGAAATCCTCGTGGCCGACGCGGGACGCGTTGCGGCGGGCGGCGAGCAGCGCTGCCTCGTTCACGAGATTCTGCAGATCGGCGCCGACGAAGCCCGGCGTGCCACGCGCCTGCAGCTCGAGGTCGACGTCGTCCGCGAGCGGGACGCGGCGGGTATGGATCTTGAGGATCTCGAGCCGTCCCTTCAGATCGGGCCGGGGCACGACGACGCGGCGATCGAAGCGTCCGGGCCGCAGCAGTGCCGGATCGAGCACGTCCGGGCGGTTGGTGGCCGCGATCAGGATCACGCCCTCGTTGCTCTCGAAGCCGTCCATCTCGACGAGCAGCTGGTTCAGCGTCTGCTCGCGCTCGTCGTGGCCGCCGCCCATGCCCGCTCCGCGATGGCGGCCGACGGCGTCGATCTCGTCGATGAAGATGATGCAGGGCGCCTGCTTCTTGCCCTGGAGAAAAAGATCGCGCACGCGCGAGGCGCCGACGCCGACGAACATCTCGACGAAATCGCTGCCCGAGATCGAGAAGAAGGGAACCCCCGCCTCGCCGGCGACGGCACGCGCGAGCAGGGTCTTGCCGGTTCCAGGCGGCCCCACGAGCAGCACGCCCTTCGGAATCCGGCCGCCGAGGCGCGTGAACTTCTTCGGCTCGCGCAGGAACTCGATGATTTCCTCGAGCTCGGTCTTCGACTCCTCGATGCCGGCGACGTCCTTGAACGTCACGGCCTGGGCGCTCTCCGTCAGCAGGCGCGCCTTCGACTTGCCGAAGCTCATCGCCTTGCCGCCACCGCCCTGCATCTGGCGGATGAAGAAGCTCCAGAGGCCGACCAGCAGGACGAGCGGGAACCACATGACGAGCGTCTGGCGCCAGAAGCCGCCCTCGTCCGGGGGCTGGACGTCGGTCTTGATGTCGAGGCGCTTGAGATCCGCGAGGAAGTCGGCGGTGATCACGGTCGGCGGCGCATAGCTCGTGAACTTGCGGCCATCGACGAGCTTGCCCTCGATATGGCCTTCCTCGATCGTGACCGACTCGACCTCGCTGCGGGCGACGCTCTCCATGAAATCGCTGAAGGCGACCTTGTCCGGCGCCGCTTCGTTCTGCTTCAGCGTCGTGAACAGGAGGAGCATGACCACGAGGATCACGACCCAGAGGGCAAGATTCTTGTAGAACTGCTGATTCACTCGATGCTCCGTTCAAACCGCCGGGCCGCCCGGACGGGCTGCTCCGGCGTCCACCGCCGATCTCTCGCGGCGTCCAGGGCGCGTGCGAAAAAAAAGGAAACAAAGGAAACAGAAGTAGGAAACTGGCTCACCCCGCCCGGTTCGCGCCCGCTCCGCGGCGCCCCGG
>CAUJGH010000504.1 GCA_963169575.1 Myxococcota bacterium
CTCGACGGCGACGCCGAGACGGGCGTCTCCGTGATGCGGATCGAGCGGGAGATGGATGCGGGTCCCGTCGCCTCGGCTTCGCGCCTCCCGATCGGCGAGCACGAGAACACGGCCGAGCTCTCGCTGCGCCTCGCCGCGCTCGCCGCGGAGAAGATCGCCGAGGTCGTCGACCGGATCGAAGCCGATCGGGTCGTCTGGACCCCCCAGGATCCCGCCGGTGCGACTCTCGCCGCGAAGCTCGAGAAAGGCGACACGATCCTCGATCTACGCGAGCCCGCCCTCGTGCTCGCCCGCCGCATCCATGCGCTGGCACCCCGCCCCGGCGCGAGCGTGATGCTCGTCGCCGGGGGCGCAGCGACGGCGCTCAAGATCCTCCGCACCCGGACGGCAGCGTTCTCGAGTGGCGAAGCGCCGAAGCCCGGAAGCATCGACGTCCGCACACCCGGCGCTCCGCTGCGGATCGCGACCGGCGACGGCTGGCTCCTGCCGATCGAGATCCAGCGCGCCGGCGGCAAGGCCCTCGCGATCGACGATTTCCTGCGCGGATTCCTGCTCGGCGAAGACGCCCACTGCGAGCCGGCGACACCCGCCGCGGAGCCCGCATGACGACGACGCCGCCGCGCGATAAATCGGCCGGGGACACGCGCGGACCGCGCGGGCCGCGGGGCCCCGCGCGCGAGGGCAGCGCGCGGCGCAGCGGTGGCCCGACCGCGCCGCGCATGGTCGCGATCCGCGTCGTCGAGCGCGTCCAGCGCGCCGGTGCCTACGCCGATCTCGCGCTCCACCACGCGCTCGTCCAGAGCAACATGCCCCCGGCCGACCGCGCCCTCGCGACCGAGCTCGTCTACGGCACGCTGCGCTGGCGCGGGCGGATCGACTACCTGCTCTCGCGCGCGCTCGAGCGCGATCTCGCGAAGCTCGAGCCCTTCGTCGTCAGCGCCCTGCGCGTCGGCGCCTATCAGATCGCCTTCTCCGACCGGATTCCCGCGACGGCCGCGGTCGACGAGGCGGTTCGCTGCGTGCGTGCGCTCGGGCTCGAGCGGGCGACGGGCCTCGTGAATGCCGTGCTGCGCAGGATCGCGCGCGAGGGCGAGAGCTTCGCGCTGCCGGCGCTCGCCGACGATCCGATCGCGCATCTCGTGCACGCCTGCTCCATCCCGGAATGGCTCGCGCAGCGCTGGCTCGAGGCCTACGGGCCGGAGGAGGCCGCGCAGCTCGCGACGTCGATGAACGAGCCGGCGCCGGTGACCGTGCGCGTCAATCGGACGCGGACCTCGCGCGAGGCCCTGCTGCCCGAGCTGAAGACGCGCTTTCCCGAGGCGGCGCCCTGTCGCCACGCGCCCGACGGCATCGTGCTCGGACGCCGCGGCGACGTCGGCCAGGATCCGGCTTTTCTCGCCGGCCTCATCAGCCCGCAGGACGAGGCCTCCCAGCTCGTCGTCGATTGGCTCGACCCCCGCCCCGGCGAGCGGATCCTCGATCTCTGCGCCGCGCCCGGCACGAAGACGGCCGCGATCGCCGAACGCCTCGGCGGGAATGGGCAGATCCTCGCCCTCGATCGCCACGAACGCCGGCTCGGCCTCGTGGGCCGCGGCCTGCGGCGCCTCGGGCTCGGCGGCGTCGCCGTCGCCGAGCGCGACGCGACGAAGCCCCTCACGGACCTGCTCGCCCACGGCGGCCCCTTCGACCGCATCCTCGTCGACGCACCCTGCTCCGGTCTCGGCGCGCTCCGCCGCAACCCCGACGCCCGCTGGCGTGTGCGCCCCGAGGACCTCGGCGAGCTCGCGAAGATCCAGCGCCAGCTGCTCGAATCCGCCGCCGGACTGCTGAAGCCGGGCGGCGTGCTCGTCTATTCGACCTGCACCGTCACGCCCGAGGAGAACGAGGCCGTGATCCGGGGCTTCATGGCGACCCGCGCGAGCTGGCGGATCGCCCCCCGCGAAGACGCGCCCGCCGAGCTTCAGCCCCTGATCGGCGAGGACGGCTTCCTGCGCCTGCTCCCCCATCGCAACGACACCGACGGATTCTTCGCGGCGCGCCTCGTTCGAAGCCGGCCGGATCCGAAGTAGACTCCGACCGTCCACCTCCCTTCGGCTCCCGCTTCGCCACTCTTCGCCTCTCTTCGCCTCTCTTCGCCTCTCTACGCCCCCGGAGCTTATGCATGCCCCACCGCGCGCGCGCAATCCAGATTGCCCCTTCGATCCTCGCCAGCAACTTCGTCGAGCTCGCCAGCGAGCTGCGTTCGATCGAGTCCGCCGACCTGATCCACGTCGACGTGATGGACGGGCATTTCGTGCCCAATCTGACGATCGGGCCGCCGGTGGTCGCCGCGATCAAGAAGGTCGCGCCGAAGCCGCTCGACGTGCATCTCATGATCGAAAGGCCCGAGCAATACCTCGAGGCCTACATCGACGCCGGCGCCGACATCCTCGGCGTCCACGCCGAGGCATGCGCCCATCTCCACGGCACCCTCGGCCAGATCCGCAAGCTCGGCCGGGAGAAGGGCCGGGAGGTCCGCTCGTGCGCGGTCCTGAATCCCTCGACGCCGGCGGAGGCGCTCGAATTCGTGCTCGAGGAGACGGACCAGATCCTCGTCATGACGGTCAATCCCGGATTCGGCGGGCAATCGTTCATCGAAGCCATGCTGCCCAAGATCGAGAAGCTGCGCGGCTGGATCGAGAAGCGCGGCCTCTCGATCGCCCTCGAGGTCGACGGCGGAATCACACAGAAGAACATCGGCCTCGCCGCCGCGGCCGGCGCGAACGTCTTCGTCGCCGGAACGTCCGTCTTCGGCGAGAGCGACCGCAAGCTCGCGATCGAAGGACTGCGGCGCGCGATCCGTTAGGCCGTTCGCCCGCCCCGCGCGGGCCGCGTGCAGGAGACAAGGGCATGATCGTCTACGGCGTGAAGTTCTCCCCCTACGTGCTGAAGGTCCTGGTCGCGCTCGAAGAAAAGGGGCTCGCGTACACGCTCGAGCCGCCGGCGCCGGCGCTCCATCCGCTCGGGAAGATGCCGGTCCTGCGCGATGGCGACGTCGTCGTTCCGGACTCCTCCGTCATCTGCGCCTACCTCGACCGCAAGCATCCTACGCCCGCGCTCTATCCGGAGGAGCCGGCCGAGCTCGCGAGGGCGCTCTTCCTCGAGGAGTACGGCGACGCGCGCATGGCCGAGGGCTGGGGCGAGGTCGTTCTCGAGCGGATCGTCAAGCCGCAGATGCTCGGGCAGCCGACGGACGAGAAGCGCCTCGCCGAACTCCAACAGCACGTTCGGGAGATCTGGATGGGATCGCCCCATTCGGCCGGCGGGCATCCGATCCCCTGCGTGCTCGACCATCTCGAAGCGCAGGTCGCGCCCGATCGCGACACGCTCCTGCCCCGATTCGGGATCGCCGACATCGCCGTCGGCGCCCATCTCGGCTGGCTCGACGCCGGCGGCCTCGCGATCGATGCGCAGCGCTGGCCGCACGTCGCGCGCTTCGCCGAGGCGGTGCGCAAGCGGCCTTCGTTCGCCGCAGTCCTCGGCGGCTGATCGCACCGAGCTTCGTCTCGCATCCGCGCTGCCCATCCCCAGCACCGGAGCGTTCGGGAGATTCGAGATGACGGGAAGCAGCATCGCCGACACACTCGTCTCGGAGTTCTCCGACGCCGCGGATCCCGAGCAGATCGTCCGGATCCTCGTGCGGCTCTCCATGGCGGCGCTGCTCGGCGGACTCGTCGGATTCCAGCGCGAGCGGATGCGCAAGGCGGCGGGCATGCGAACCCACATGCTGGTCGCGATGGGCGCGGCGCTCTTCGTGCTCGTCCCGGAGCGCAGCGGCGTTCCGCTCGCGGACATGAGTCGCGTGATCCAGGGCGTGATCGCGGGCGTCGGATTCCTCGGCGCGGGGGCCATTCTCAAGAACCAGTCCGAGATCGGCATCGTCGGCCTGACGACCGCGGCCGGCGTTTGGATGACGGCGGCGATCGGTGTCGCCTGCGGCCTCGGGCGGGAGACGACGGCCGTCGTCAGCACGCTGCTGACGCTCGGCGTGTTCGCGCTGATCCCGAAGGTGCAGCCCCCGAGCGAATCCTGAACCCGCGGCCTGGGAGCCTGACCCGAGATGGCCGCGCGGCGCCTGAGCGCCGATCTCGGGTCAGGGTCCTAGCGGCCGGCGGCGAGGACCGCGAGCTGCCAGACACCGAGTCCGAAGAAGAGCGCGGCAGCGACCCGTCGCGTCAGCGCGAGCGAGACGCGCGCCAGCAGCTGGTCGCCGAGCAGGACCGCCGGCCCGTTCGCGAGCATCATGCCGAGCGTCGTTCCGGCAGCGACCGTCCAGACGCTCTGGAAGCGGGCCCCGAGCGCGACCGTCGCGACCTGCGTCTTGTCGCCCATTTCCACCAGGAAGAATGCGACGAGGGTCGTGAGGAAGGCGCCGCCCCGCGCATGCACGGCCGCCTCGTCTTCGTCGAGCCGGTCCGGAACGAGCGTCCAGATCGCCATCGCGATGAAGCCGAGCGCGACCGCGACACGGAACCAGGGCGCGTCGACGAGCCCGGCGATCTGCTGGCCCACCAGCGCGGCGAGCGCATGGTTCGCGAGGGTCGCCGCGAAGATGCCGAGCAGGATCGCCATGGGCGCCCGCCAGCGCGCCGCGAGGACGAGGGCGAGCAGCATCGTCTTGTCGCCGATCTCGGCGAACGCGACGACGGCGGTGGAGACCAGCAGCGTTTCGAGCATCTCTCTGCATCCCCTTTCGGCCGCGGAATCGGACGGATTCGATCTCAGCTGGCGCGGGTCAACAGGCTCGTCGTGTACGCGATGTATCCCGCGAACAGGACCGCCCCCTCCCAGCGATCGATCCGCAGCCGCGTGAACATCAGCGGAAAGAGGAGCAGGGTCGTGCCCATCATCCAGAGGTTGTCGATCCCGATGATGGAGGCATGCACGGGCAGCGGGCTGAAGAGCGACGACAACCCGAGGATGCCGAGGATGTTGAAGATGTTCGAGCCGATGACGTTGCCGATGGCGACGTCGTCGCGCCCGCGCACCGTCGAGACGAGGGTCGCGACGACTTCGGGCAGCGACGTCCCGGCTGCGACGATCGTGAGGCCGATGACGCGCTCGGAGAGTCCGGCCCTTTCGGCGAGGCCGATCGCGCCGCTGACCGTCAGCGTCGCGCCGAGCCCGAGGACGACGATGCCTCCCACGAGCCAGGCGAGGGTCGGCAGCCAGAGCGGCCGGGCGACCAGCGACTCGACCCCGGCGACGAGCTCGCTCGCCTCCTCCGCGCCGACCTGCCCGCGCACGAGCGTGACCATGTAGGCCGTGAACAAGACGTAGATCGAGACGAAGAGCAGTCCGTCGAGGGCGTTGATCGTGCCGTCCTGGGCGACCGCGAGCGTCATCAGGGTCACGATCGCGAGCACCGGATATTCGAGCCGGATCGAGTTGCCCGTGATCGCGAGAGGACGCACGAGGGCGCAGAGGCCGAGCACGAACGTGACCGTGAAGATGTTCGAGCCGACGACGTTGCCCACCGCGATGTCGGGCTGGTCCTTCAGGGAAGCGAGCACGCTGACCGAGAGCTCGGGGAAGGAGGTCCCCGCGGCGACGACGGTGAGGCCGATGATCGCGGGCGGCAGGCGCAGCAGCGAGGCGAGCGCGACGGCACCGCGCAGCAGCGCCTCGCCGCCGCCGGCGAGCAGGACGAGACCGAGCGCGATCGATCCGATCGCTTCGATCATCGGGGGGGCCGGGCGGGCCGCGCGGGCCCGGCGAAGGAGCGATGGGAGGGCATCGGTCGAACTCTGCCTCAGGGCGCGACGGCGTCCATGGTATTGAATCCGTACGGGCGGTAGACGCCGAAGCAGGCGTTCTCGTGCATGCCGTAGCCGATCTCGCCGGTCGAGAGCTGCCAGCGACAGAGCATCTCGTTCAGCCCCTGGACCTCAGCGAACTGCTTGGGATCGCGCAGGTCCCAGACGAGCCCCTCGACCGCGAGTGGGCCGCGATAATGGCCGAGGCCCCAGCGCGCGTCCGCGCGATAGCCCGAGCCGCCGAGCAGATAGTTCGTTCGCAGCGGCGTGCCGACGACCGTGAGGTCGGTATGCGCGAAGGAGAGCCGCGTCTGCGCGATCTCGCGCGTTCCGGACTTGAAGGTGATCTCGTGCTTCGGGCTCCCGAGATGGACGATGGGCTCGTTCGAGCCGAGCTTCGGGACCTTGACGGCCTCTTCCATGTGGCGGTTGCCGTTCGCGTCCTCGTCGAAATAGACCTTGATCATGAAATCGTCGAATTGCATCGGAATCCAGTTGTGGAAATGCCCGAACTCGCCGGCGGGCCGGTACTTGGCGAGGATGCCCGGCGGCTCGGCCTCGCCGGTATTCGGCCGCACGCCCCAGGAATGGTCGCGGGCACCCTTCCAGCGGTCGGGCGTGACGTCGAACGAGCGGCCGTCGACGCGGATGCGGCCGGACCAGTTCCCGACCTGCGCGAAGCGCGTCGTATGCTCGGTCAGACGGTTGCCGACGCGGCGATGGGTCACGGGCTCCTCGAGCGCAGGGACGAAGCCGTTCCAGGTCAGATCGAAATCGAGGTTCCATTCGTTCGGCGCACAGGCGACGCGCAGCGTCTCGAGGCCCTTCACGACCTCGACCGAGAAGGGACCGACGGAGGTATCGAGCCGGTCGTGGCCCAGCTCGCGCGACGCGCGCACGCAGTAGTGCTTGTCGCCCATCGAGACGGTCACGAACGCGTCGAGGACGCCGAGGTTCGGATACTGGCCCATGCCCGTGATCAGGAAGATCTCGTCGCTGCAGGAATGGCAGTTGAAGTAGTAGCGGTCGTAGAACGCGCGGTCGCCCGTGTAGACGTGGTCGAAGGTCTCGGGGGTCTGGTGGGCCAGGAAATCGTCCATCGGTCCGAGGGGCATGAGGTCTCCGTGTTCGCGGGGCGGGCAGCGCGTCGGCGGGATCGGCGTGCGGTGCGCAGCGCGATCCTATCGGATGCGGGAGCGTCGGTCAGCGCCGAAGCCGATGCCTCGACCCGGCGTCCGTCCGGCATGAAACGCATCCGATTTCTGCGAGGGCCCCGGGCCGATCGCACGAACCACCGCTAGCATCCGCCGCCCCGAACGACGATCGCGCCCTCCCCCCGAGTGCGATCCCAGCATGCGGACCCGCCAGCTCCGAGGTTCTGCGAGGTTGCCCGAGTCTTGGCGGCACCGCTCCGATTTCGCGCGTGGCAGAAGGAAGCGCTGGCCAAATTCGAAGCGCGCGTCCATGCGAGCTTCCTCGCGGTCGCGACGCCCGGCGCGGGCAAGACGACCTTCGCGCTCGCGGCGGTGCGGCGCGCGCTCGTCGCGCGGAAGGCGCAGCGCTGCGTCGTCGTCGTGCCGACGCAGCACCTGAAGCTCCAGTGGGCGGCAGCGGCCGAGCGATTCGACATCCATCTCGATCCGAACTGGACGGCGAACGACGGTGCGCTGCCCTCCGACGTCCACGGCATCGTCGTGACCTATCAACAGGTCGCTGCGAATCCGGACGCGCTGCGGCGCCGGGTCGGCCATGCGTTCGTGATTCTCGACGAGGTCCACCACGCCGCCGACGCCCGCTCCTGGGGCGACGGCGTCCGGCGCGCCTTCGAGACGGCACCGGTCCGGCTCTGCCTCTCGGGCACGCCCTTCCGCTCGGATCAGAGCGCGATCCCCTTCGTCCGCTACGTCGGCGACGAGGCGGAGGCCGACTACGAGTACGGCTACGGCGAAGCGCTGCTCGATCGGCGCGTCGTGCGCCCCGTCTATTTTCCGCGCATCAACGGCCGCATGGAATGGACCTCCCCCGACGGCCAGACCCATACGGCGGGCTTCGAAGACGCGCTGACCCGCGACCTCGCCGGCCAGCGCCTGCGGACGGCGCTCGCGATCGAGGGCGAGTGGCTGCCCGCCGTGCTCGCGAAGGCCCATCGCCAGGTCCTGCATCTGCGGCAGAGCGATCCGCGGGCCGCGGGGCTCGTCATCGCGATGGATCAGGCCCATGCGAAGGGCATCGCGAAGATCCTGAAGGAGCGGCTCGGCGTGCGCGCGACGCTCGCGACCTCCGACGATCCCGGGGCCTCGCGCAAGATCGCCGCGTTCGCCGAGGGCGACGATCCCTGGATCGTCGCGGTGCGGATGGTCTCCGAGGGCGTCGACATCCCGCGCCTCGCCGTCGGCGTGTACGCAACCAACACGCTGACCGATCTCTTCTTCCGCCAGGCCGTCGGCCGCCTCGTCCGCGCGAGCGATACGGTCCGCTCGAACCGCGCCTACATGTTCATCCCCGACGATCCGCGCCTGCGCCTGTTCGCCTCGGGCATCGCGGAGCAGCGCCGCCACAGCCTCCGCAAGCCCGAGCGGGCCGAAGGCGACGACTTCGCTCGGGACGAGGATCCGCTGCGGGAGATCGAGGCGGCGGCCGACGCGGAGGACCAGCTCTCGCTCTTTTCCGCGATCTCGGCGATCCCGCTCGATGCCTCGGGTCGCCCGCTCGAAATCGCGCCGATCGACGAAGACGCGGCCCACCCGGGCCTCGGCGTCATCCCGGGCCTCGTCGACGATTCCCCTGGATCGCCCCCGACGCGCCGCAGCGCGGCCGGCTTCGAGCTGACCGCGCAGGTCTTCGACGAGCCCGTCCCGGCCCCCGAGCCCGAAGCCGCCGCCGAAGCGAACGAATCCCCGCGCAGCCGCAAGCGGAAGCTGCGCGAGCAGAACAGCGCGCTCGTCACGAGCCTCGCCCATCGCACGCGCCGCACTCATGCCGAGATCAACGCCGAGCTGAACCGCCGCATCGGCATCGCCCGGATCACCGAGGCGACCATCGCCCAGCTCGAACGCCGCCTCGACGCCGCCCGGCGCTGGCTCGAGGGGCGCTGAGTCGGTCGCGCGCGAAGGGCGGCCGGCACCGGGGACACTCCGGCCTTCAGCGGACCACGAAGCCGCGCTCGCGGTTCACGGGCGGCTCCCACCGGCGCCGGGCAAGGCCCATCGTGCAGCTCAGGGGCAAAGAACCAGCAATCGCCGGGGCACCGCTCCCCGGGGTGGCACGGGCCGTCCGGAAGTCGGGCCCGAAATCGACTTGGCTACGCCCCGCCGAGGCGTCATACTCCGGCGCTCGGTCGGGGCGTGGCGCAGTCTGGTAGCGCGCTTCGTTCGGGACGAAGAGGTCGCTGGTTCGAATCCAGTCGCCCCGACCAGATGTTCGTCCCCTTCTCTTCTTCCCTCTCTTCCCTCTCTTCCCTCGATTCTCTGCCTTCGGTCCCCTGCCTTCGGTTCAGTCGTAACGCACGAGCGGACCGACGCCCCGTCCGCTGCGCGCGTTCGTCGCGATCGCCGCGGCGGTTGGCGCCCGCGGACCGCGCGCGATGCGCGTACACGACGAAGCGCGTCCCTCGACATCGCCCGGCACCGCCGGCCCCCCCGCCGACACCGCGGGGCGCGCGCGATCCTGCTCGAGCGCGAAGAGCGCGTCGCACGTTCGCTCGAACTCCCCTTCCCTCTCGGTCCGGGCGTAGATCGCCAGCAGCCGGCGATAGGGCTCGATGCGCGGGACGTTGCGCGCGCTGAGCTCGTACTGGATGGACGCATTCTCGAGATCGCCCGCCGCCTTGAAGCGCCGCCCGAGCTGGAAGCGCGTGATCGAATCCGACGTGCCGAACCAGGCCTGGCGATCCAGCGAGCGCGCCGCCGCCGCGAGCCTTCCTTCCTTCAGCGCCGCAGGCAGGACGTAGAACCGATCCCAGAGCGAAGCGACCGACAGCAGCAGCGCGAACGCCGCCGCGGCGTGGACCGCGCCGCGGATCCATCCGTGCGAACGCTCGTCGGCTTCGGCCTCCGCGCGGTCTTCGATCAGGACGCGTGCGATGCGCGACTGGCGCAGCTTCCAGATGGCGCCGTCGAGCACGAAATGATGGACGTTGACGGCGGCCGCGAGCAGCAGCGCGAAATTCCAGTCGAAGGCGTCCGTCGCGGGGGCGAAGGCGAGCGCGGGCAACATCCAGATCGCCGACCCGGCGAGCAGCGCCCGGCCGTAGTAGTTCCCGAAGCCGCGAAAGCCCACCTCCGCGCGGGCGAAATGGGACGTGATCCAGAGATATTGCGCCGCATGGGCGACCGCGATCCAGACGAAGAATGCGCTGCGCCAATCGGCGCCGAGCGGAACGACCCCGCGGAACGCGCCGAAATGGCGCGCCGCGTACGGCAGCGACCACCACAGCGCCTGGGTCGCGACGATCGCCGCGATCGGGAGGCCGTCCGCGAGCCGGCCCGAGCCGCGCACGAGCAGCAAGAGGGCGTGGCCGGTCGCCGCCCAATAGCCCGCGAGGACGACCGCGACCGCGAAGGCGCCAGCGCGCTCCGGGATCGCGAGCGGAATCAATCGGACCTCGAGCGACGGATCCGCGACGGGCGCCTGCTGCCCGTGCATGACGAGGACGACGAGCAGGAACGAGAGCACGAACGAGGCATGGAGCGATCGCCGCAGCCGGGGCGCGAGCGAGTGCCCCCGTCGCCGGGCGTACATCATCGCGATGCCGAAATTCTGGGCGGTGTAATGCCAGCCCGTCCAGGTCAGGTAGACCGTCGCGAGAACGGAGCCGGTCCAGCGATGAAAGAGCGAGAATCCGAAGATCCCCGCGATCACCACCGTCGCGACGACACTGAACAGGAAGTAGGCGCGCCGATCGCTGCGTCGATCATAGACCCGCAGCAGCGTCGCTCCGTAATGGGGCGCGCTCACGAAGGCGACGAGCATCGCGGGCACCGCGGCCGGAACCGCCTCGAGCGACTTGCCCCCACCGATTCCGAGGATCAGGCTCGAGATCGCGAACAGGGCTCCGCACCCGAATAGCAGATCGGGAATGGGCCCATGGAGCCAGGGCTGGCCCGGGCGCACGGGCTCGACCATCAACGCACGACCTCCCGGAAGAGGAAGGGATCTCGAGCGTCGATTATGGGCAGATCGTCGCGGCGTTGCCTAGCAAAAAATGTGGACCGGTCGTCCGAACCCATCTCCCCCGGGGCCGACGCGTTAGGCAACGCCGGCGCGGGCGGCGCGAATGGCGCGGGCGAGGCCGGGCGCAGGGCGCCGGGGCGCTCGGGAGATCGCCTCCACGCGGGCGATCGCGCGTCCGCTCGCGGCCCTCGCAGCCCGGCGGTCCCGCCGGACGCGCCACACGGGCTCGGCCGGAACGCCGCCGCGAAGCGCGCTCGCGCCCGCCTAACGCCCGATCGTCGAGCGAACGACCGGGACCTTCAGGAAGCGACTGTCCTCGCGCAGGAGGAAGCCGTCCCGAATCGCCTGCCGCATCGATTCGCCCCAGGCCGAGACGAACTGGCCGTGGTTCGGATACAGCGCGTCGAGCTGGTCTTCGGTCAGTGGGGTCGTCGTCCCGAACAGACCGCAGAAGTTGACCGGACCCGGCGCCGAGTTCCCGGTCCCCCGCAGCGCCGCGATCGGCACGTCGACATGAGGCGTGCGAACGCCCCCGGTCACGTTCCCGTTCGCATCGAGGACGATGGGGTCGACGATGCCGGCCCCACCGGAAGGCGGCAGCGTTCCGCGCCGGACCCATTCGTC
>CAUJGH010000505.1 GCA_963169575.1 Myxococcota bacterium
GCCGCGCTCGTCCCGGGCGAGGTCGAGCGGCTCGCGATCGCCTGGCCGGAGCCGCATGAGGGCGCAGCGCCGGGCGCCGGCGAGGGCGCGCTCTTCGAGATCGAGCTCGTTCGCGACGCGGAGAAGGGTTGGCAGATCACGTCGCCGGCCCGGCTGCCGGCCGACGAGGAGACGGTGAACCGATTGCTCTCGGACCTCGCCTACCTCGAGGCGACCGGCTTCGTCGATGAGCGCACGCCGGCGGTCGAGGCGGCCCTTCGCGAGACGGCGCTCTCGGTTCGCTGGTCCGGCTCGGGGGAGGCGGAGACGGCGGGCGAGCGGCGGCTGCGCATCGCCGGTCTCGAGGGCGACGCGCGGCTCGTCGAGACGACGGACGGCGCGCTCCACCGCATCGCGCCGGATCGCCTCGACGATTTCGCGCGGCACCTCGCCGCCTATCGCGACAAGCGGCTGACCGCCTTCGATCCGTCCCGGCTCGTGCAGATCGAGCTCGCCTTCGCCGACGAAGCGGCGAAGCTCGAGACACCGGTCGCAGCTCCGACGGGCCCGGTCGTGCTGATCCAGCAGGGCGGGAGCTGGTCGGCCGAGGGGCTCGATCTCGATCCCGAGGCGCTGGCCGGGCTGGCGGGCAGCCTCGCCTCGCTGCGCGCGAGCGAGATCGTCGCCGACGCGCTGGGCGAGGCCGAGCTCGCGAGCCTCGGTCTGGCCCCGCCTGCGGTCCGGATCCGGATGCAGGGCGCGCAGGGCGATTCGGACGTTCCGCCGGCCCTCGAGCTCGGTCGGCTCGATCCGGAGCGCGGGCTCTTCGTGCGCCGGCTGCCCGAAGCGGCGGTCTATGCGCTCGACCCGCTCGTCGCCGATGCCCTGCCGCGAACCCGCGCGGATTTCGAGGCCCGCCATGCGAAGCTGCAGGCGGCGGACGAGGGCGGGCCGCCGGACGCGGCCGGCGCGGGATCAGACGGCGCGGCGGCGGATCTTCTCGATCAATGAATCGTGGAGCGGGCCGTTCGTCGCGACCAGCTCTCGGCCCGAGCGGTCGACGGGCCCGCCCTGCTCGTCGCTGACGCGTCCGCCCGCTTCTTCGACGAGCAGGATGCCTGCGGCGACGTCCCAGGCGTGGAGCTTCCGCTCCCAGTAGCCGTCGACGCGGCCCGCGGCGACATAACAGAGATCGAGCGCCGCGCTGCCGTCGCGGCGGATCCCGCGCGCGGATTTCACGACGCGCGCGAAGGCCTCGAGATTGTCGTCTTCGCTCGTGTGGACGTCGTACGGAAAGCCCGTCGCGAAGAGGCCGCGCCCGAATGCCGTCTCGCTCGACACCGCGAGGCGACGGCTTCCGAGCCAGGCCCCGCCGCCGCGGACCGCCTCGAAGCGCTCGTCCAGCAGCGGATCGAGCACGACGCCGACGACCCGTTCGCCGCGGCGTTCGATGCCGATCGAGACGCAGAAGCGGGGGAAGCCGTGGGCGAAGTTCGTCGTGCCGTCGAGCGGATCGACGATCCAGCAGAACTCCGCGCCGGGTCCCGCGCCGGTGCCGCCCTCTTCGGCGAGGATGGCGTCGTTCGCAAAGGCCTCGCGGATCGCGCCGACGATCAGGGCCTCGCAGGCGCGATCGACTTCCGTGACGAGGTCGATCGAGGCGCCCTTCGACGCGATCGTGAGCCGGGTCTCGTAGCGTTCGCGCTGGAGATCCCCGGCGCGGCCCGCGACCTCGCGGGCGAGGGCGAGGCGGTCCGCGATGGCGGGTTCCGAAGCGGTCAGCGTCATGTTCGGGGCGCTCCCGGGAGCCGGTTCGAAGTGTCGGTGTCGGTTCCGGCGTCGCGCTCGCGGCCGGGCAGGCGGAAGAGGCGCCGCGCGTTCTGCGTCGTCGTGCGGGCGATCGCTTCGGCCGAGAGGCCGTGGAGATCCGCCAGCGCCGCGCCGACGAGCGGAACCCAGGCGGGCTCGTTGCGCCGGCCGCGCTGGCCCTCGGGCGCGAGGAAGGGCGCGTCGGTCTCGACGAGCAGACGATCCAGGGGAATCGCGCGGGCGACCTCGCGCAGAGCCGTGCTCTTCTTGAACGTGACGATGCCGGAGAAGGAGACGGAGAAGCCCTCGTCGAGGGCGCGGCGCGCGAAGGCGAGCGAGCCGGTGTAGCAGTGCAGGACGCCTTCGAGGGCGCGGCCGCCCTCCGCGATCCAGATCGCCAGCAGATCGTCGTAGGCGCTCTCGTCGTCGCTGCGGACGTGGATCGAGACGGGCAGGGCCATCTCGCGGGCGAGGGCGACCTGCTCCGCGAAGACGGCGCGCTGGATCTCCTGCGGCGAGTTCATGTAGTGGTAGTCGAGGCCGCATTCGCCGACGGCGACGACGCGCGGATGGTCGAGCGCCGCGCGCAGGGCGAGTCGACCGGCGTCGTCGTGCGCGGCGGCGTCGTGGGGATGAACGCCGACCGTCGCATGGATGCGCGAATCGCGCTCGGCGAGGGCGATGGCCTCGGCGTTGCCCGTGGCGCCGTAGCCCGATCCGATCGAGATCAGCGCCTCGACGCCCGCCGCGAAGGCCCGCTCGAGGACCGCGTCCCGGTCTTCGTCGAATCGATCGGCGGTCAGATGGCAATGACTATCGAGCCACATCTCAGGCGACCGCATCCCGCAGCCCGAACAGCAGCCGCTCGGCCACCATCTGGGGATTCGCGTTGCGCTGGACGAGGTCGCGCCGGAGCTTCTGGAGGCTGCGGTGGGCATCGAGGGCGCGAAGCGTCGGCCGCTCGCCGCCCAGGGCCTGCGCAGTCACCCGCTCCCGCAGCCAGTCGCCGGAGACGTCGATCAGCTTCGTCACCGCCTCGGCCGCTTCCGCGCGCGAGCCGCGATAGGCCTCCGCCGCGTCGAGGATCTGCGAGACGCTGCGCCCGGGCAATCCGTCGAGCAGGGCGACGAGCTCGCTCGTCTCCGCCGGCGTCTCCGGATCGCGCAGCCCCGCCTCCGGATCCGCGGGCAGCCGCACGCGCACGCAGCGCGAGCGGATCGTCGCGAGCACCGCCGTCGGTCGCGCGGCGACGAGGACGAGCGTCGTGCGCGGCGGCGGCTCTTCGAGGATGCGCAGCAAGGCATTCTGGGCGCTCGCGTTCAGCCACTCGGCGCCGTCGAGGATCGCGGCCCGCCGCCCACCATCGAAACCCCGCAGTCGCAGCGCGCCCTGCAGATCGCGGATCTGGCCGATGGTGATGCGGGTGTCGTCGGCGCCGCGCGCGACGTAGAGCAGGTCCGGATGGTCACCGACATGGCGATAGGTCGGGCCGCGTTTGCCCTTGCCGTCGAGAACGATCGCGGCCGGGGTGCCCTCCGCGGTCTCGGCCTGCTGAGATTTCCGGCAGCTGCCGCAGGCCTCGCAGGCGCGGCCCGAGCCGGATTCGCAGACCAGTGCCCGCACGAATCCGAGCGCGACCCGCGTGCCTGCCGCGTTCGGGCCGGTCAGGAGATAGCCCGAATGAACGCGGTCGTTCTCGATGGCGCGGGCGAGCAGGAGGCCGGCTTCGCCGTCTTCCGGCGCGGAATGCTGCATGGCGCGGCCAGTCTAGTCGGCCGTCCCGATCCCCGCCTGCCGGGTGGTCTTCGTCACATCGACGCAGAGATCCTCGCAACTCGTTCCGCCAGCACTCGAATCGGAGAAAAGGCGCTCAAGATCCTGCTGGCCCGGGTCGATCAGCAAAACCAAGGCAACTCAGCCCGGGACACAAGAAGCGGAGGCATCGGCAGCACATGGCGATCAGCTCATTCGGTCGGGGAAAGTCGGGGGGCGCGATGGATTCCAGCTCGAGCAGTGGGAGCACCGGCGCGGCGGCCTTCGGCAACCTGACGGCGTTCATCGACCAGGGCTCCGAGTTCGAGGGCAAGCTCTCCTTCCGCGACACCGTCCGCATCGACGGCAGCTTCACCGGCGAGATCTCCAGCGAGAACACGCTGATCGTCGGCGAGTCCGGCAAGATCCACGCCTCGATCAAATCCGTCTGCGTCATGGTCAGCGGCCAGGTCGACGGCGACATCCAGGCGAGCAGCCAGATCGTCCTCCACAAATCCGCCGTCGTGACGGGCGATCTCATGGCACCGAACATCGTGATGGAAGAGGGCGCCCAGCTGAACGGCAACGTTCGCATGGGCCGCGCGCAGGCGAACGCGAATGCTTCGGCGAAGTCGAATCCGGCGCAGGCTGGCGGGTCGCCCGCAGCCGGCGCGAATTCCGGATCGCCGAACAAGTCGGCCTGAACGGGCGCGCCCGGCGCGCGACGGCGAAGCGTTTTTTGGGGGGCCGGCCCCGTTCTCCGTGTACAGCACGCGGGGGGCGGGGCCACTCTCGTTTCAGGGGTCGATTCCGCGGCGGCGAACGGGTGCGCGTCGGGAGACTGCGCGCTCGTCTCTCTCGATTGCGGAGCGAAGGGCAGCGGAGAATTCGGCGTGCGGCCCGCTCAGGCTTCCGCGAGGACGACGGCCTGGACGCCCGGAAGCGCGCGCTTGAGGGGCTCTTCGATGCCGACCCGCAAGGTTGCGAGCTGGGCCGGACAATCGCTGCAGGCCCCCTGAAGCGCGACCCGCACCGTGCCGTCGTGGTCGATCCCGATGAGCTCGACGTTGCCCCCGTCGGCGACGAGACCCGGTCGGATGCGGTCGAGCCAGGCTTCCACGTGGGCCCGCGGCGGCGGCAGATGTTCCCAGGACGTTGCCATGGGACCCTGTTCGGCACGGGCCGTCGGGAGGTTGATAGGCGGAGAGACTCGAGGCGGTCGGGGGCGCGCCCAGGGCAGTCGGACCAGCGGGCCTCGGGGGCCCCGAAAGGACCGGCCTAGAACTCGAAGGCCCGGGGCGCCTGCTCGCCGATCGCGCGAATCTCCACCGCGTCGTCGACCAGCCAGGCGAGCTCCGCGCGTCCGTCCTGATCGAGATCCAGGGTTCCGACGAGGGGGACGCTCGCGCCTGCCTCGGCGTGCTCTGCGCCCCACTCGATCCAGAAGGCGCCCGTCTGCCCGTCGATCAGCGTCCGTCCGACGGTGATCACGCCGTCCGCGCCGCGGGCGAGCAGGTCGTCGCGCCCGTCGCCATCGAAATCCGCGATGGCGACCAGCGCCCGGCCCTGCGGAATGCCCGCGCCCGCCAGGATCGTCGGCGCAGGGGAGGTCGGCCGAGCCAGGGAGAGGGTGCCGTCCTCGGCCTGCCAGAGCAGCTCGCTGCCGGCGCCGCCGTCGAATTCGCCGACGCCGATCAGGCGGAGCGTCGGGGCCTGGTGCGCCGCGCGCGCGGAGCGCGCCTGCCCGCTGTCGTCGACGCGGATCCAGGCCTCGCCCGTCGTCGTCTCCTCGAGGATCCATTCGCGAAGGCCATCGCCGTCGACGTCGGCCAGCGCAACGAAGCGCTCGCTCGCACCGAGCTGGATCGCCGGCACCAGCGTCTCCGCGATCGGCTCGGTCGCGAGCACCGCGGCGCCCTCCGAGAGGAAGAGCCGGCCGGCCGCATCCCGCCACACGAGGTCGCGCAGCGCTCCGTCGGCCCGCTCTGCGGTCCCGACGAGCGCGAGGCCGGCCAGAACCTCGCTCGCGACCTGCGCCTCGAGCCAGTCCGCGCCGGCGTCGATCCGCATCGGATCGTGCATCGGAACGTGAGAGGCCAGCGCCAGCCGGGCATCCCCCAGCAGCAGGCGTTCGCGCACCGCGCGCGTCAGGGAAAAGCCCGCCGCGGGCTCGCCATTCGATCCGGCAGCGGCATCGGCCGCATCGGTCCCCTCGGCCGAGCCGCCGCTGGCGACCGCGGAAGCGTCCGAACCGGTCGCGTCCGCATCGCTCGTCGCACCGCTCGCCCCCTCGCCGCCCGCGTCGCTGCCTCCGGCGACCGCGAACACGGCTTGACGCGCGCCCGCGTCCTCTGCGGCGACGGCCGCGGAGACCGCGGGATGGAATCGGATCGGAACGGAAGGATCCGACGCGGCGCTGAGATCGCCCTGCTGACCGACGGCGACGACCGTAATCCGGATCTCGTCGCCGGCGACGCCGGGGACTTCGACGTCGGGCGTCGGCACCATCTGGTTGAAGTCGAAGGCGCCCTGGTTGCGGGAGACGAAGACGAGATAGTTCGTCACGAAGCCGTCAGAGGGCGCCCAGTGGAGCTCGGCGACGGTTGCGCCCGGCGGCAGATCCACCGGCTCGGTCGCGAGCGGCGGGGCGCCGCCGCCGCCATCGTCCGGCGTGCCGGAGCCGCCTGAATCCCCGCTCCCACCGCACGCGAGCGCGGAGCCGAGCAGCAGGACGCAAGCCAGACGGCGCCAGGCCGCCCAGGGCTGCGGCTGGAGCCTGGCGTCTGCGGCGGCAAGGCCGGGCGCGGAATGGTCCGGAGTCGGTCGAGTCATTGAAACGGGCCCCCCTCGTGGCCCATTCGAATGCTTCCGGGAGCGTTCAGGCTTGGATCGCGTTCAGATTTGGATCGAGAATCCGAGGGCGGTCGCCCGCGGGCCCTGATCCACTCCACTGTCGGACAACTGGGGGGAATGAAAAGTGATATCGGTCACGGCGCGGCGAGAAATCTTCGTCGCTGCTCGAAGTCGATCCGAAGCCCCCCTCGCTTCCGGTCGCCTCGATCCGTTGCGGTCGCCGTCGTCGGGGCCTGCTCGGCCTTCGATTGAGCTTCGCCGCTCGGCGGATTAGGCTAGGCGGGCCCATGACTCCCATCAAGGTCACATTGCGGTTGTTTGGCTCTCTTCGTGAAGCCCTCGGCGAATCGAGTCGGGTGGTGGAGCTCGAATCCGGCTCACGTGTGCTGGATCTGCGCGACTGGCTCGCCGAGCGCTCTCCGCTCGTCGACCAGCTCGGCGGACGGCTCGCCGCGTCGGTGAACCTCGAGATCGCCGAGCTCGAGCGGGAGCTGCGCGACGGGGACGAGGTGGCGTTCCTGCCGCCGGTGGCCGGAGGAGACGGGACGGTGAAGCGCTGCACGATCTCGGAGTGGCCGCTCGACGAGGCAGAGGTGGCCGCCCGGGTCGAAGGGCCCGATGCCGGGGGCGTCGTCTCGTTCGTGGGGCGAGTGCGCAATCAGGCCCGGGGCCATTCGATCGAACATCTCGTCTACGAGGCCTATCCGGAGATGGCCGAGCGCGAGATGGAGAAGATCGTCGACGAGGCGGCCGAGCTTTGGCCGGGGACGCGGGTCGCGATCGCCCATCGGGTCGGTCGGCTCGAGATCGGCGATGCTGCCGTCGTCGTCGTGGCGGCCTCGGCCCATCGCGATGCGGCCTTCCTGGCCTGTCGCCATGCGATCGACACGCTCAAGGTCCGCGTGCCGATCTGGAAGCGCGAGGTCGCGACGGACGGCGCCTATTGGGTCGACGACCACGCCTGATTTCCACTGGCCGATCCGTCGTTCTCTTCGCGATCCCCGCCGAACCGCCGAATCGCCCGAACCCGAAAAATCCCCCGAACCGGAGAACCGTTTCCCGTGAGCCGATCCGAGCCTCCGAAGGACGAGCCGAAGCCCTCCCATTCCGGCCATCATCATCGCCAGGCCGCGCCCGAACGCGTGCCGACGGCGGTCGTGACCGTCAGCGATACGCGCGATCTCGAGAGCGATACCGGGGGGCGCCTCGTCGAGTCGATGCTCGCGGAGGCCGGCCATCCGGTCTGCGGCCGGACGATCGTGAAGGACGAGCCGGGCGCCATTCGCGAGGCGCTCTTCGCGGCGCTCGCGGCGGAGCAGACCCGTGCAGTCGTCTTCACCGGCGGGACCGGGATCGCTCCCCGAGACGTCACGCCGGATACCCTCGAGCCGGAGCTCGAGCGGGTGATCCCGGGCTTCGGCGAGCTCTTCCGGATGCTGTCCTACGAGGACATCGGCTCGGCTGCGCTGCTCTCCCGCGCGCTCGCGGGGCTGCGGGGCGGCAAGGTCGTGTTCGTGATCCCGGGCTCGCGGGGCGCCGTCCGGCTCGCCCTGGAGAAGCTGATCCTCCCCGAGCTGGGCCACCTCGCCGGGGAGGCGCGCAAGACGCGTTGAGTCCCGAGGGCGCTCGTGTCCCGTTCGAGCGAGCCCCCGTCGCGTGTGTCCCCATCAAGCCGCGCCGGTCCGGGGCCGATCCACGCCGCATGCCCTCGTTCTTCCCGACAGATCGGGCCTCGCGCAGGCGGGCGTTCCCGCGTGGTGCCGCGCGGCGCCTGCGCGTCGGCGTCCGCCTCGGGTTTGCGCTGGTGGTCCTCCCGCTCGCGGCGTCGGCGGAAGACATCCGGTTCTGGGTCGACGAAGCGGGGATCACCCATTTCAGCGACGATGCGGCGCACGCGCCGGCCCATGCCGAAGCCCCGGAGTCCGAGGGGCTCGAGGCGCTGCGTTCGGTCTGGAGCGATGGGGTCGTCGGGCCGGCGGTCGTCGCGGTCCCCGGCGGCTCGGGGGGCGATGCGGATCGGGTCCAGCGCCTGCTGCGCGGGGCGATCGGCGATCTCGAACGGGGCGAGCATGCGCGGGCGACCGCGACCCTGCGCGGCGTTCTTCGACTCGCGCCCCGCTCGCCCGAGGCCCATTGGTATCTCGCGATGCTCGCGCGCGGGCGGGGGCGCTTCGATGCGGCGGAGTCCCATCTGCGGGCCTTCCTCGACGCGGCCGGGCCCGAGCTCGATCGTTGGCGGGCGGCGGCCCGCGTCCGTCTCGCGGCGATCGCCGACGAGCGCCGCCTCGCCGATCCGGCCGTCCTCACCGGTGCGCTCGAGCTCCAGGCGATTCCCACGCGGCATTTCCGGCTCCAGGTCGATGCGAAGCTCGGCGCCGTCTCCGCCGACTACGCGGCGCGCGTGCTCGCGTTCCTCGAGGCGGCGCGCACGGAGGTCTCCGCATCGATCGGCGTCGCGCCGCTCGAGCCCCTCGGCGTCGTGCTCTACGGGCGTGCCGCCTACGTCCGCGAGCACGCCCACCGCTTCAGCTTCCAGACCGTCGGCTTCTTCGACGGCCGCATCCACGTCGCGTCCCCCGCGCATCCCTCGGACGCCCTGCGCGGCGTGCTCTTCCACGAATACACCCACGCCGTCTTTCGCGAGCAGACCGGCGGCGACCGGCCCTATTGGCTCAACGAAGGCCTCGCCGAGCAGATCGAGCGGCGTTCGCGCGGCCTCGCGACCTCGACCCGCAGCGAGCGCTCGGCGCTGCGCGCGAACCTCGAGACGGGACGCTGGATCGCGCTGCGCGAGATCGCCGACGGGTTCTCGGGCCTCGGCGATGCGCGGGCCCGCGACGCCTATCTCCAATCGGTCGTGACCGTCGCCTACATCGAATCGAAGACCGACGTCGCCGCCCGTCGCCGGTTGCTCGAAAGGCTCGGCCAGGGATTCTCGATCGACCAGGCGCTCTACGAGGCGATGGGGCTCGACACGGATGGCCTCGACGTCGCGGTGCGGCGCGAAATCCAGAGCGAGTTCCCCGATTGGAAGACGTCCGCGGCGGGGATCAATCGCGGTTAGTCCGCTCGAATCGCACGCGATCGCCGCGCTGCCAGCCGTTCGCCGCCGCATAACCGGCCGGCACCTCCAGCACCGCATCGACGAGCTCGCGCGGCCGGACCGTCGGCCCGTTGCCGCCGGCCTCGAAGGGGACCTGCGGATGGAGATCGACGATGCGCCCGTCGCGCAGGAAGACGATGTCGATCGAGAAGCGCATCCCCTTCATCCAGAACGCGTAGAAGCCGGGCCGCTCGTAGGGGAAGTACATGCCCGTGCCCCAGGCGAGGGCGTCGCGCTCGCCGAGGCCCTTCGCCTGCTCGGCCGGGCCCTCGGCGATCTCGATGGCGATCTGCTTGCCGCGGATCTCGACGTGGCCTTCGGGCGGCGTTCCGGCACCGCCGCTCTCCCGACACGCGCTCGCGACGAGCAGGCAGAGCGCGATCGCG
>CAUJGH010000506.1 GCA_963169575.1 Myxococcota bacterium
AGAGCCGTCTTCGCCGACGCCGCCGACCTCGTAGAACACGGCGGCGCCGATGCGTTCGATGCGGATGTGGCGCCAGACGGTGAAGCCCCGCGGCAGCAGCCAGAAGCGGTATTCGGTCGCGGCCGACCAGACCGCGTCGTCGCGCCAGCGCCCTTCGATGAAGCCGCGCTGGATCTCGGATCCGCCGAGGGTCGGGCGCGCGAAGAAGGGCAGATCGCCGGAAGAGAGCCGCGACTCGAAGTGGAAAGCGAACGTATCGGTCGGCGGATTCTCTTCGTCCTGCGTTCCGCCGTCGTGGAAGAGCGGCCAGATCGGGAAGACCTGGTCGGCGAAGACGGAATAGATCGCGCCGATGTCGCCGTCGGTCTGGGCGAGCGCGGCGTCGATCGAGCCTCCGACGGCCGTGCCGCGATAGGGATTGCGCTGGCTGTCGCGGGTGTCGTAACGCAGCCCGGTCCCGAGCCAGCCGAGGGCGACCTCCTGCGATTCCCGAAACAGGAATCGGAAATCGGCGGGCGCGCTCGGGCTCTCCATCGAAGGCTGGCCGCCGACGCGTCCGTGATCGAGCCAATGTCCTTCGCCGCGCAGGCCGAGCTCGAACACGAAATCGTCGAAGGCCCCGGGCAACGAATGGGCGAGTCCGAGGTCGAGAAAGACGACCTCGTCGGTATAGCTGGTCTCGTCGTCTTCGTTGGTCGTGGGTCCGATGCCGAAGAATCGCCGGGTCAGGGTCTTGCGGTAGCCGCCGCCGACGCCGAGGAAGCTCCGCTCTTCCTGGAGGATCCCGCCCTCGGGCAGGTCGAGATGCCTCAGCCAGCGGCGCCAGCGCAGCACGTAGCTCTGTTGCCCCTCGGTCGTATAGGAGAAGAAGCCGCCCAGGAATTCGCGGCGGCGCTGCTGCCGGAAGTCGATGTCGGTGAGCGCGATGCCGACGCCGGTGCCGACGTCGGCGTTGTGGAAGATGATCGGCAACGCGAAGCTCGAGACCAGGAAGCGCTTGAAGGGGTTGCCCGGCTTGATGCGGCCTTCCGGGATGTAGCGCCAGCGCTCCGGATGATCGACGAAGCGCGCCTTGTCGACCTCCGGGATGCGGCCGTCCCGGTCCATGCCGCGATAGGGGTCGTAGACCGATTCGATCTCCGGCGTCGCGGGCTGGGGGGCGCTGTCTTCCGCGACCGCGAGCCCTGGCGACACGATCGCAACGACCCACGCGATCGCCCACGCGCTCGTCAACGCGCGCAAGACGCGCGACCCGGACGACGCGGGGAGCAGGCGATGGGAACGAGCCAATTCGTGCATGATCTCGATTCGGGCCTTCCGCCTGCGCATCCCTGCATCCGCCGCCCTCTGCGGCCCGGACCCGCGGCAGCGATCAGCTGCGGACGGGCGTGCGCATCGTGACGAATTCCTCGGCGGCCGTCGGATGGATGCCGAGCGTCCCGTCGAAATCGGCCTTCGTCGCCCCCGCCTTGATGGCGACGGCGAATCCCTGAACGATCTCGCCCGCGTCCGGCCCGACCATGTGGAGCCCGACGACGCGGTCGCTCGCGCGATCGACGACGAGCTTCATCAGGGTTCGCTCGTGGCCGTGGGTGAGCGTGTGCTTCAGGGTCCGAAAGGTCGAGCGGTAGACGTCGATCTCGCCGAAGCGCTGGCGGGCGTCGGATTCGGTCAGACCGACCGTCGCGACCGGCGGCTGCGAGAAGACCGCCGCGGGCACGTTCTCGTGGTCCGGCGAACGCGGGGCACTGCCGAAGAGCGTCTCCGACAAACAGACGCCCTCGTGGATCGCCACCGGCGTGAGGTTCAGGCGGTTGGTCACGTCGCCGATCGCCCAGATGCTCGGCACGCTCGTCCGCGAGAGCGCATCGACCCGGATCGCGCCGCCCGGAGCGAGCTCGACTCCGACCTCCTCGAGGCCGAGGTTCGCCGAATTCGGATGCCGACCGATCGCGAAGAGCACGAGATCGGCCTCGAGCTGGCTCCCGTCCGTCAACGTCGCGCGCAGTCCGGAGCGCGCCTTCGCGAGCGCGGTCACGCTGGCCCCGAAGCGCAGATCGATGCCGCGCCCCTCCATCTGCTCCGCGAGATGCCGCCGGACGTCGTCGTCGAACCCGCGCAGGAAGAGCGGGCCGCGATGGAGCTGAGTCACGTCGACGCCGAGCCCGTTGAAGATGCCCGCGAACTCGACCGCGATGTAGCCGCCGCCGACGATGATCGCGCGCCGCGGGAGCGAATCGAGATAGAAGAGCTCGTTCGACGTCACACCGAGCTCGGCCCCCGGAATCTCCGGCAGCGTCGGCCAGCCGCCGGTGGCGACGAGGATGTTCTCCGCCGAATAACGCACCCCCGCGACCTCGACCGCGTGCGGGCCGACGATCCGGGCGCGGCCGGGGACGTGCTTGACGCCGGCGTCCTCGAGCAGCCCCGCGTAGATCCCGTTGAGCCGCTCGATCTCGCGCGTCTTGTTGTCGCGCAGCGTCGGCCAGTCGAATCCGAGCTGGCCCACCGTCCAGCCATAGCCGGCCGCGGCCTCGCTCATCTCGTCCCGGAAATGCGAGGCATAGACGAAGAGCTTCTTCGGAATGCAGCCGACGTTCACGCACGTCCCGCCGAGAGCGCCCTCTTCGGCGACCGCGACCCGCGCACCGCGCGCCGCCGAGAAGCGCGAGGCCCGCACGCCCCCCGACCCCGCACCGATCACGAACAGATCGAACTCACGCTCCGACACGCCCACTCCCTACCCTGATCTCGCCCGCATCTCACCCACATCGCCCCGGATCCGCGCCCGACCATAGCCCGCTCCGGCGGCCACCGGACGACCGGGGCGATGGATCCGTGCGAATCGCGCCCGCGCATGCGCCGGCCCGGACGCGAGATGGTCTAACGTGTTGCGCGTGTCGTCCGATCGCCCCGAATCGACGAGTCCGAACGCGCTCGCCGCCGGCCCGGAGCCGCAGCCGGCACGCCGTGTGCCCGTGCTCGTCCTCTCGGGCTTCCTCGGGTCGGGCAAGACGACGATCGTCCAGCGTCTGCTGGCGGATGCCCGTCGCCGGGGCCTTCGCATCGCGCTCGTCTCGAACGAGCTCGGCGCGCTCGGGATCGATCGCGCGCTGCTCGGCGCCGGCGGCCAGGCCTACGTCGAGCTCGAGGGGGGCTGCGTCTGCTGTGAGCTCTCGGACGATCTGGTCGACACGCTCGACGCCCTCGAACGCGAGGTCCGTCCCGACCGGTTCGTGATCGAGACCTCGGGCGTCGCCCTGCCCTACGACACGCAGCTCAACTTCTGGCGCGACCCGGTGCGGCGATTCATCGGCGACGACATCGCGGTCGTCGTGGTGAACGCCGAGCAGCTCTACGAGGGGCGCGATCTCGAAGGGACCTTCGAAGACCAGGTGCAGTCGGCGGACCTGCTCGTGTTGAACAAGCTGGATCTGGTGCCCGAGGCGCATTGGCCGGCGCTCGAGAGCAGGTTGCGCGAGCTCGAGCCCGAGGCGCCCTGTGTACGCGCGGTGCAGGGCGACGTCGATCCGGATCTGCTCTTTCCGCCGGAGCTCTCTTCCGAAGGCCCGCGCGACCGCAGCGGGCCCGCGCCCTCCGCTCCGCCGCATCACCACGAAGCCTTCACGACCGAAGAATGGCGGCCCGAGCCGGGCATCCCGATCGAGCGCCTGCGTGCCGAGCTCGAGGCGCGCTGTGCGGAGCAGGACCTCCTCCGCGCGAAGGGGTTCGTACGGACCGCGAACGGCATCGCACTGGTCCAGGTCGTCGGTCGCCGGATCGAGATCGGTCCGCCGCCCGAGCCGCCGCCCGAGGCGATCGTCGGCCGGATCGTGACGATCCGCCGGACGGCTCCGCAGGCCACGGAAAGAGCCGGCGGCCATGGCGATCCGCGCGCGCGCGAGGCGATCGACTAGCGTTCGGTGGGGCGCGATCCGCCGGGCCGGCGCGCCCGCTTCGCAGCGGGCGACTTCGATGGCCGATTCGCAGCGCGCCCGCCCGCGGCCTTCCGTTTCGGGGCCGCCGAGGGCGCCGCGTCCTTCTTCAATCGCTCGCGCGAACGGGGACCGCCGCCGCCGGTGCGCCGCTC
>CAUJGH010000507.1 GCA_963169575.1 Myxococcota bacterium
CGGCCTCGGCGGTGTTCTCCGGCTCGTGGGGGTCGAGCTGGTCGGGCTTGCCGGTCGCGACGTTGCAGAAGGCGCAGGCGCGGGTGCACACCGAGCCGAGGATCATCACCGTCGCATGCCGCTCCGCCCAGCACTCCGAGAGGTTCGGGCAGGCCGCCTCCTCACAGACCGTATTGAGGCGGAGGCGACGCATCAGCGCACGCGTCCGCTCGACCTCGGGATTCGCCGACAATCGGATGCGCAGCCAGGGAGGCCGCGGCAGCTCGGCCGCCGCGCTCGCGCCGTGGCCCTCGATCTGCAGCAGCCCGCCCGTCCCGCCGGCAGCGCCGGGCGCTCGCGATTCCGACTCCCGCTCGCTCAATCCGCCCTCCTCCCGATCCCGGGGCTCGCAGTCCGTCGCGGCTGCGATGCGTCGCCGAAGTTCAGATGTGGATCGCTCGCCCGAACGCTTCGAGCGTCGACTCGTGCATCATCTCCGAGAGCGTCGGATGCGGGAAGATGCTGTGCATCAGCTCCGCCTCGGTCGTCTCGAGGTTCATCGCGACGACGAAGCCCTGGACGAGCTCGGTGACCTCGGCTCCGATCATGTGGGCGCCGAGCAGCTCGCCGGTCTTCGCGTCGAAGATCGTCTTGACGAGCCCCTCCGTCTCGCCGAGGGCGATCGCCTTGCCGTTGCCGACGAAGGGGAACCGGCCGACGCGGAGCTCGCGGCCCTGGGCCTTCGCCGCGGCCTCGGTGAGACCGACGCTCGCGATCTGCGGGCGGCAGTAGGTGCAGCCCGGGATCCGCTCGCGCTTCATGGCATGCAGGCCCGCCGTGCCCGCGATGCGCTCGGCGCAGAGGACGCCCTCGTGCGTCGCCTTGTGGGCGAGCCAGGGCGCGCCGGCGACGTCGCCGATCGCGTAGACGCCGGGCTCGCCCGTCTCGGTCCACTCGTTGGTGACGATATGCGTGCGGTCGATCGCGACCTTCGTGTTCTCGAGGCCGAGGCCCTCGACGTTGCCGACGATGCCGACGGCGAGGATCACCCGGTCGAAGACCGCCGTCTTCGATTCGCCGTTCTCGCTCTTCAGTGTCGCGGTGACGGTGCCGTCGCCCTTCTCGAGGGAGGCGACGGTCGCGCCGACGTGGATCTCGATGCCCTGCTTCACGAACTGCTTGTGGGCCAGCGCCGAGATCTCCTCGTCTTCGACGGGCAGGATGCGGGGCAGCGCCTCGACGACCGTGACCTGGGAGCCGAGGTCGCGGTAGAAGCTCGCGAACTCGATCCCGATCGCCCCGGAGCCGACGACCAGCAGGCGACCCGGCAACACGTCGGGCACCATCGCTTCCCGGTAGGTCCAGACGAGCTCGCCATCGGCCTCGAGCCCCGGGAGCGCCCGAGCGCGCGCGCCGGTCGCGAGGATGATGTGCCGCGCCGTCAGCTCGAGGGCGCCCTCGCCCTTGCGATCGATCGCGACGCGGCCGGGCCCGGCGAGGCGCCCCGCGCCTTCGTAGACGTCGACCTTGTTCTTCTTCATCAGGCTCTTCACGCCGGTGTTGAGCCGCTTCGCGACCTTGCGCGAGCGCTGCACGATCGCGGAGAGATCGATGCCGATCGCGCTCGCCGTGAGACCGTAGTCGCCGGCGTGCTGCATCAGGTGGTGGACCTCGGCGCTGCGCAGCAGGGCCTTGGTCGGGATGCAGCCCCAGTTCAGACAGATCCCGCCGAGCAGCTCCCGCTCGACGAGCGCGACCGAGAGCCCGAGCTGCCGAGCGCGAATCGCCGCGGGGTAACCGCCCGGACCGCCGCCGATCACGACCACGTCGTATGCGTCACTGCCCATCTTCGATCTCCCCCCCTGCTTCGGCGCGCGCCGTCACCGGCCCGGCCCCTGCCCTTCGTTGCCCGTCGCCGCTTGCGAACCCGCGCTCCGGACGCAGCCCGGATCGCGTCCGCTCAGAGCATCATGCGGAGCGGATCCTCGAGATGCCCTCGCAATCCCGAGAGCAGCTCCGCCGCCACCGCCCCCCCGATCGCCTCCGGATCGAATCCGAGCGTCAAGGCGAGCGTCCAGCCGACGGCCAGCCCCCCGTCCCGCACGACCGGCCTTTCGAGCACCGTCCCCACGCCCAGCACGAGGACCTGCTCTCGAGGGAGCATCGGGTAGGCCGTCTCGATTCCGAAGCGCGCAAAGCTGGTGACGACGACCGACGCAGCGGAATCCGCCTGGGGAAGCCCATCGCCCGCGCGCAGCGAGCCGATCGAGCTCCGGCTTTCCTCCGAGAGGACGGCGAGGCCCTTGCGATCGGCGTCGCGCAGGACCACGGTTCGCGGCCCCGCCTGCGTCGCGACGACGAGCGCGACGTCGACCGCGGGCGCTGCTTCCACGCCTCTCTCGCCGCGGCGAAGGTTCGCCGCCGGCAGGTCGCGCAGCGCGAGCGCGACGGCGCGCACGACGAAGTCGTTGAGCGAGATCCGCGCACCATGGCCGCGCGCCGCGAGGTCATCGTTGAGACGCGCACGCGCCGCGACGATCGCATCCATCGCACACGGGATCACGAGATGCGCCGGCGACCTTGGCCCGCTCGCTGCTGCGCCCGCTTCCGCGCCCTGCCCGGCCAAGACCGCCTGCGCACCGGCCGCCCGTCCCATTGCCGGGACCGGCTCCGACCGCTCGACGTCGGCCTGGACGATCCGGCCCCCGACACCCGTCCCCGTCACCTGCTCGAGGTCGATGCCCCGGGTCTCGGCCAGACGCCGCGCGAGCGGCGTCGCAGCCGAGCGACCGATCCCTTCGCCGCTCGGCGCGCCCGAAGACGTTTCTGCCGCCGCCCTGGCCGGCGCTTCCGACTCCGCAGCAGAGGCGATCGGCGATGCGATCGCCTCGTCGGCAGCGGGGCCCCCAGCGGCCTCCGCAGGCGATTCCTTCGCGGCAGCGAGCGGCATGATGCGACCGAGCAGCGCGCCGGGCTTCAATCCCTCGGTGCCGGCCGGGACGAGCAGGGAATCGATGCGACCTTCGACGGGCGCTTCGAGCTCGACCGTCGCCTTGTCGGTCTCGAGCTCGGCGATCAAGCCGCCCTTCTCGACCCGATCCCCGACGGCGACGAGCCAGGCCGAGAGGGTCGCCGTTCCCTCCTCCGAGGACATGCGGGGCATCTCGATCGGGACGGCCCCCGCGCTCCCGCCGGGCGCGTCGTGCGCTCGCTTCGCCGGCGAACTCTTCGTCGATTGAGGACGCATCGTCGGAACTGCCCCCCACAGGCCAGCGCATCGCGCGATTCCAGCGTTCGGATTCGAGGCGACCATAGCGTGTCGATGCATGCGTTCGTAGCGAGAGTCAGGCGCTACGCTGCGAACATGACGCAGGCGAGCGGAGCCACCGACGAGCGATGGGAGCGGCGCTGGGGCGGGCTGGTCTTTCAGGTCGAATGGCGCAGTGTCGCCAGCGATTCCGGCTCGACCCTCCGCATCCGTCCTGAGCTCTCGGGCGACCACTCGGAGGACGCCCGCGAATACCTTCGCTTCGACTGCTTCGACGCCTCGCCCCATTGGCACCTCGATCCGCAGGGTCTCGGCGAGGTCGAGC
>CAUJGH010000508.1 GCA_963169575.1 Myxococcota bacterium
CGACGGCGCCCGGGTCGCGCTGCTGACGCTTCAGCTCGGGACGGCGGTGGGGACCGCCGCCTTCGCCGTCCTCGTGAGCGAACCCCGGAGCTGGGTCTTCTACGCCTTGTCGCTCTGGACCGGCATCGTGACGAGCCTGATCGTCGTCCGGTTCTGGCTGCTGCTGGCCGATCTCTTCACGATCGTCGAGGGCAAGCGCCTGTTCGCACGCGTGGCGATGGGGGGTGCAATCGGCGCGCTGATCGGGTCGGGCATCGCCGCGATCGCGGCGCCCGTCTGGGGCGGCCGGGGCCTGCTCGTGATCTCGGCCGGCGCCTTCGTGTTGTCGAGCGTAGGCCCCGCGCTCTCGCTCGGGGCGAGCCGAGCAACCCGCCCGCGGCGGATCTTCCCCGAGGAGCCCGTCGCGCCGGATTCACTCGCGGCGAGCGTGCAGACACTCGTCTCGGACGCCTATGCGTCCCGGATCGCGCTGCTCGTCATGCTGGGCGGCATCACGCTGACGCTCGGCGACTTCCTCTTCAAGAGCGTGCTGACGAGCGAGGTCCCGGCCGCCGAGCTCGCCACCTGGCTGTCGCGCATCTATCTCGGGCTGAACGTGCTCTCCCTCGGCATGCTCGCGATCGGCGTGACGCCGATTCTGCGCGGTCTCGGCGTCGATCGTTCGCTCTCCGTCCTGCCCGGTACGATCGCGATCGCGGCGATCGGCACGCTCGCGGGCGGAGCGCTCGCGGCCGTCATCTTTCTGAAGCTCTGCGACGGCACGCTGCGTTATTCGCTCCACAAGACCGCTTCCGAGCTCCTCTATCTCCCGATGTCGTCGCGCCTGCGCAGCACGATCAAGGGCGCCGTCGACATCGCGGGCCAGACGCTCGCCAAGGCGCTCGCCTCGTTCCTGCTGCTCGGGCTCGTGCTGCTGCCGGAGCCGCGCGTCGCCGTCGCCGTCGCTGCGCTCGTCGCGGCGCTGATCTGGGTCCTCTCGAGCCTGATGCTGCGCCGCTCCTACCTCGACGTCTTCAGGCGGACCCTGCGCGAGGGGGCGATCGAGACCGAGATCGAGCATCCCGAGCTCGACCTCGACTCGATCGGCTCGCTGATCCGCGCGCTCTCGGATCCCGACGAGCGCCATGTGATCGCCTCGATGCGGATCCTGAACGAGCGCGGCCATGTCGACCTGATTCCGAGCCTGATTCTCTATCACCCGAGCGCGAACGTCGTCGCCCGCGCCCTCGACATCTTCGCCGCGACCCGGCGGGACGATCTCGATGCCTTTCTCGATCGACTGGTCGACCACGAAAATGCGATGGTGCGCGCCGCGGCCGTGCGGGCGACCTGGGTCGTCAAGCCCGACGTCGGGCGCCTCGAAGCCCTGCGCAGCAACCACTGCGCCGTCGTCCGGGTCAGCTCCGTCGCCGGACTGCTCGCCCTCGGCGCCACGGACGAGACGGACTACGCGGCTTCGCTGCGCGAGGCACTCGAATACCCGACCTACGAGCCGCGCCTCGCCGCGTCGATCGCAGCGCACCTCCACTACCATCCCGTCAATCGCGAGGCCCTCCTGCAGATGGCCGGCGACCCCGACATCGAAGTCGCACGGGAGGCGGTCGGCGCGATCTCCGAGAGTCGCGATCCCTGGTTCACGCCCGCCCTCGTCTCGCTGCTCGGCGATCGACGGATCCGGGACGGCGTGCGGCGGGCGCTGCTCGAGCGCGGCGACGCGGCGCTCGAGGTGCTGGCGATGTCGCTCGTCGACCCGGCGACGCCGATGTCGATCCTGCGCCACGTCCCGCGAACCGTCGCGCTCTTCGGATCGCCGGAAGCCGCCCGAGTCCTGGTCGACAGTCTCTCGCAGGTCGAGAGCGGCATGGTGCGGTTCAAGCTGCTCCGCGGCCTCGAGACGCTCCTGCGCGAGCAGCGCGAGCGCGTGGGACTGCGGGGCGCCGCCCTGTCGATGTCGATCGATCAGCGGCGCATTCGCGCCGAGTTCGAGCGGACGCTCACGCGCTCCCTCGACCTGCTGGAGTCGGAGACTCTGCTGGTTCGAACGCAGCGCCAACGGCGGCTCTTCGCGACCCTCGGCGGCGAGCTCGTGGTCGATCTGCTTCGCGACAAGCGCGAGCTGGCGACGGGTCGACTCTTCATGCTGCTCGGCCTTTTGCATCCAGAGGAGGATTTCCGCTCGATCCAGGAAGGACTCGAGAGCGGAGAAGCCAAGGGAAGAGCCAGCGCACAGGAGCTCGTCGAGACCCTGCTCGCCCGGGACGAGGCGACGCAGATTCTCGGTCTCGTCCGCGGTCTGCGAGACGAGCACGCGCCAGACGACGCCGGAGAGCCCGCGGAGCCCGACATCGCCGCATACGAGGCGGCGATCCGATCGCTGCTGATCGACGACAGCCGGTCCGTCCGAGCGGTTGCGATGTACCATGCCGGCGAGGTCGGGATCCGGCTCGATCCGGCACGCGCAGCCGACGGCCTCGACGACCGGCCGTCGGCCGAAGCCGCCCAGACTCATGACCTTCGCGAACGAGCGATGTCCGCGCTGCGAAGCGCACGATCCCAGGGGCGACGGCGCGAGCTCCAGATCCTGCCGACGGGCTGACATGGCGCGTCTGCCCCTCGTATCGCCGCTCGACCGCGCGCTCTTCCTGAAGGCGCAGCCCTATTTCGGAGGCCTGCCATCGAACCTTCTCGCCCTGCTCGCCTCACACAGCGAAGAGGAGTTCTTCCCCGCCGGCGCCTGGATCCGCCGCGCGCATGATCCGATCGACACGATCCATTTCTTCGGCTCCGGGCGGATCGCGGTCGAGCACGCTTGCGCGGAGGGCAAGGCGCAGTTCGAGGTCGATCCCCCCGGAGCGGTCGGTCTCGCGGATCATTTCGCGCAGACCTTCGCGCCACCGGCCGTACGCGCCCTCGTAGACACCTTCTGCCTGACGATCTCGACTGCCGACCTCGACCAGATCGTCGAGGACCATTTCGCTCTCGTGCATACGATCGCGCGAGCGAGCTGCGATGCCGTCGTCGAGGCGCGAAAGTCGCTGGCCACGGCCCGCCACGACGAGCCCGGCTTCGACGCCGCGGACGGCCTCGACACACCGGTCGTCCTCGACCTCGTACAGCGCCTGGCGCACGCCCGCCGCGCACCGCTGCTGAAGGGCATCAACCTGACGATCCTCACCGAGCTCATCAAGCTGGACGAGCCCGAACGGATCGCGCCGGGACAGGCGCTCTGGAAAGCGGGCGACCAGGTCGACCGGATGGTGCTCGTCCTCGATGGCCGGTTCAGGACCGACGGTCGCTACGGGACCGCGCACGCCGGTGCGGGCGCGTTGATCGGCGCCTGGGAGATCGCCGCGACGACCCCGCACTTCGAGGGATGGGTCGCCGAGCTGCCCTCGCGTGTCCTGTCGATCGAGCGGGAGCTCTTC
>CAUJGH010000509.1 GCA_963169575.1 Myxococcota bacterium
CGCGACGACGAGGGCCGGCGGCTCCCGGACGGCGAGAACGGCCATATCTGGGTGCGCAGCCCGATGGTGATGCTCGAATACCTGAACAATCCGAAGGCCAACGCCGAGTCGTTCAGCCCCGGCCGCTGGGTCGACACCGGCGACCTCGGCCATCTGCGCGGCGGCCGGCTCCACATCGAGTCGCGTCTGCGCGACATGATCATCCGCGGCGGCGAGAACGTGTACCCCGCGGAAATCGAGAACCAGATCGAGCTGCATCCGGACGTCGCCGAGGTCGCGGTCTACGGCGTGCCGGACCGCGAGCTCGGTCAGCGCGTGAAGGCCGTCGTCGTCCCGCATCCCGGCGTCGCGCCCGATCCCGAGGCGATCCGCAGCTTCGCCGCCGAGCGGCTCGCCTACTACAAGGTGCCGGAGATCGTCGAGGTCCGGCGCGAGCCGCTGCCGCGCAACGCGACGGGCAAGGTCATGAAGCACGTGCTTTCGGGTGAGGGTGAGAACACCTTCGTCGAGGATTGAGTGGCAAGTCGAAGCGACGGCTCTTCCGGCGACCTCCCCGGCAGCGCGAGCCGTCAGGATCGATCGCCGCGCGAGCGGGAGATCCAGCGCCTGCTGATGCTCGCGCTGCCGCGGCTTCGGCGACTCGACGCGGGACGTCGCGAGCTCCTTCGGAGGCTTCGGCGCGCGCCGCACGAGATCGAGCTCTTCCATCAAGTCGACGATCCCTATAGCCAGCTCGCGCTCGAAGCGGTTCCGCGCCTGGCCGAACGCCATGCCGTCCGCTTCCGATTCCGCCTCGTCCCGGCGACCGACCGGCTGCATGCGCCCGAGCCGGAGCTGCTCGCCGCCTGGGCGCGGCGGGACTGCGCCGCGATCGCGCCGCATTACGGACTCGCCTTCCCGGCGGGCGCGGAACGGCCCGAACCGGAAGCCGTCCGGGCGACCGAACGCTGGCTCGCCGGGCGACTCGATCATGCCGACTTCGTCGCCGACGCGATCGCGGCGGGCCGCGCGCTCTGGTCGCGCGACGAAGCGGCGCGGGATCTCCGCGACCGGATCGCGCAGGATCTCCGCGACGGCCGGGGAGCCACGGAAGCCGAGACGGACCGCCTGCTCGCCGAAGGCAAAGCGCTGCGCGCGAAGCGTCGACATTATTCGGGCGGCATGTTCTGGTATGCGGGCGAATGGTATTGGGGCGTCGATCGGCTCCATCACCTCGAGCGCCGACTCGGCGCCCTCGGCGCGAGCGGCACGGGAGCAAGCGCGGATGCCCCGCCCTGCTTCCCCCGCCCGCCCCTCGATCCGGGTCTGATCCGGGCCGACGGCCGCCTCACGCTCGAGATCTTCCCGTCGCTCCGCTCGCCCTATACGGCGATGATCTTCGAGAAGAGCCTCGCGCTCGCGCGAGAGGCGGGCGTCTCCGTCGTCTTGCGGCCGGTGATGCCGATGGTGATGCGCGGCGTCCCCGCGCCGGCAGCGAAGGGCATCTACATCATGCTCGACGCGAAGCGCGAAGCCGACGCCCTCGGCGTGCCCTTCGGCAACATGTACGACCCGATCGGGCGGGCGGTGCTGCGCGGATTCTCGCTCTGGCCCTTCGCGAGATCGCGCGGGCGCGAGGCGGAGTTCATCGCCGCCTTCCTGCGCGCGGCGTTCGTGGAGGGAAGGCCGACGGGGACCGATGCCGGCCTGCGCCGGGTCGTCGAGAGCGCCGGACTCTCGTGGAGCGAGGCCCTGCCCTTCGTCGACTCGACGGATTGCCTCGAGGAGCTCGAGGCGAACCGCCGCCTGCTCTACGAGGAGCTCGGGCTCTGGGGTGTCCCGAGCTTCCGATTGCGCGGCCCGGGCAGCGGCGCTGCGAGCGAGCCCGACCTCTGCGTCTGGGGTCAGGATCGGCTCTGGCTGGTCGCGGCGGAGATCCGCCGACGGCTGGCGCGTTCGGCCTAGCGCCGCTTCCGGATCAGGATCTCCTGGGCCACCGTCGCCAGATGGGTCCCGTCCCGGGCGAAGAGGCGGCCGACGCCGAGTCCGCGCGCGCCGCCGATGCCCGAGCCGCGAAAATCGTGGAGCACCCAATCGTCGTGACGCCCGCGGCGATGGAACCAGATCGCATGATCGAGACTCGCGCCGACGAAGACCTCGTCGTAGGCGGTCGGCGTATCGGGAATCGCCGCACGATCCGGATGGGCCTGGTTGGCGGCCTCGGTCGGAACGTCGTCCGACGCGAAGGTCAGGGCGCAGGCCTGCATCGCCGGATCGGCGCTCTTCATGCCGGCGACGCGCAGCCAGTAGGCCGCGCGTCCCTTCGCGATCTCGATCGATCGCCGCTCGAGCAGCGGTCCCCATTCGACCGGCGGGAGGGTCTCCGGATCCGGCAATCCGGCCGGCATCGTCTCGATCTGGACGTCGACCTCCGAAGCGGACTCGTCGATCTGGAAGGAAGCCGTCGCCTGCATGATCGTCGCGCCCGCCTGGCTCGCGACCACGCTGCGCAGGGAGAACGAGCCGCCGTCGCGGACGCGGGTCACCGCATAGCGGATCGGCAGATCCGAGTCGCCGCCCCGGATGAAGTAGACGTGGAGCGAATGCACGAATCGCTCGGGCGCAGCGGTATTCGTCGCCGCCCGCAGCGCCTGTGCGGCGACCTGGCCGCCGTAGACGCGGCCCCAGGGATAGCTCGGGCTGCGGCCGATGAAGACGTCGCCGCCGGCATCTTCGAGCTGCATCAGGGATTCGAAATCGGGGATGTCGAAGGGCATACGGGGCGGCACAATAGCGTCGTCCGGCGGGCGGTGACCGGTCGCCGAAGAGGAGATCCAATGACCTGGGACACGATCGTGATCGGCGCCGGCTCGGCCGGCTGCGTGCTGGCCGCGCGACTCTCGCAGTCCCCGGGCCAGCGCGTGCTGCTCCTCGAGGCCGGTCCCGACTTCGATCCCCGGGCGCTCCCCGAGCAGGTCGAGTTTCTCGGGCGCGGCTACCAATGGCCGATCGAATGGGGCGAGCAGGTCGACTCGTGCGATGGTCGGCGCCTGCCCTATTTCCGCGGGCGCGGCGTCGGCGGGTCTTCCGCGATCAACGGGGGCGTCGCGATGCGGGCCGAGCCCGCGGATTTCGAGCGCTGGCCGAAAGGCTGGGCCTGGCACGACATGCTTCCCTGGTTCCGCGCGATCGAGACGGACGCCGATTTCGGCGACGCGCCCTGGCACGGGAGCGACGGCCCGATCCGGATCGTGCGCTGGCCCGAGGCCGAATGGGACCCCGTGCAGCAGGCCTTCGTCGACGCCTGCCAGAAGCTCGGCATTCCGTTCTGCCCGGATCAGAACGCGCCGGATACGACGGGCGTCGGCCCGATCCCGATGAATCGCGACGGCAAGCGGCGGCTCTCCGCGGGCCTGACCCATCTCGCGCCCGCCCGCGGCCGCGCGAATCTCGCGATCCGCGCCGATGCGCGCGTCGATCGCATCGCGACCGAAGGGGACCGCGCCGTCGGCGTGGTGCTCGAGGGCGGAGAACGGCTCGAGGCGGCGCGGGTGATCCTTTGCGCGGGCGTGCTCCACAGCCCGCTCCTGCTCGCGCGCTCCGGGATCGGCCCGGCCGACACGCTGCGCGCGCTCGACATTCTCGTCGTCGTCGATGCTCCGGCCGTCGGTGCCCATTGGACGGACCACATGGTCATCCAGCTCTCGACGCCGGTCGAAAGCCGCTGGATCCGCCCCGGCGCCCGCGGCATCCAGAACCTCGCGCGCATGACCGCCGAGGGCAGCGCCTCCTCGAACGACCTGCAAATCACACCCTGGGCCGAGAAGAGGCCCGACGGGACCTACCATCTCAACCTCAGCATCTCGCTGCAGCAGCCCGTCGGCGAATCGCGGATCGGGCTCGCGGCGCGCGACCTCGAGACCCGCGGCCGCTTCGACTGGCGCTTTCCCGGCGAGCGCGAGAACGTCGCCCGCCTGCGCTTCGGCTTCCGTCGCGCCTGCGCGCTCTTCGAGGCGATGGGCGTCTCGACCGCGCCCGAGGCGCTCGAGCCCCTCGCCCGCATGAGCGACGCCGAGATCGATCGCTGGATCGCCGCCCATCACGGCGCCTTCTACCACGGCGTCGGCACCTGCCGGATGGGCGAGGAGAGCGCGAGCGTGACGGATCCGAGCGCGGCGGTCCGCGGCATCGAAGGCCTCTTCGTCGTCGATGCGTCGACGATCCCGCGCGTCACCCGCAGCAACACGCATATCGTCACCGTCGCCCTCGCCGAACGCGCCGCCGCGCTGATCTCCGGCGAAGCGCGACTCGGCGGAGGTCCCGCCTGATGCGCGCCCCCGCCTACGCCGACGACCCGAGCGAGATCCTCGCGCCCGAGACGATCGCCGCGCCGCATGCGTTCTACGCGCGGCTCCGCAAGCAGCATCCGATCTGCCGCATCGGCGACACGGGCGCCCATCTCGTCCTCTCCTGGGACCTCGTCGAAGAGGCCCTCGGCCGGGAGGACGATTTCTCCGCCAATCTGACCGGCGTCGTGATGCGCGGCGCGAACGGGCATCCCTCGATCTTCGACATGCGCGGAACCGGCGCGATCCAGGTCATCGCGACCGCCGACGAGCCCGACCACGGGATCCACCGCGGCCTGCTCCAGCCGCGCCTCTCCCCTGCGCGGATCGAGCGCATGACGGCCCGGATCCGCGGCTGGGTCGACGCCTCGCTCTCGCCGTGGCTCGCCGCGTCGGGCGGCGACTTCGCGCCGATCGCCGAGCGGATCCCGGCGCTCGCGATCGCGCATCTGCTCGGGTTGCCGGAGGGCGACGTCGATCGCTTCCGGATCTGGGCGATGATGGGCGGCGACATGCTCGCCGGCGACGCGGAGCTTTCGCGGCTGCGATTTCTCGGCGAAGAGACCGCTCGCATGTTCGACTATCTCGGCGCGCATCTCGACCGCGCCGACCCCGCGACGGCGGACGCCCCCGACGCGACGTTGATGGCCGCCCTCGCCCGGGGCATCGCAGACGGAAGCATCGATCGGGAGGCGGCGATCGGCATCTCCTCCGTGCTCTTCGGCGCCGCCGGCGAATCGACGGCGGCCTTGATCGGCTCCTGCCTCTTCCGCCTCGCGCAGGCGCCCGAGATCGCCGAGCGGCTGCGCGCGGCGCCGGGGCTCGTCCCGCGCTTCGTCGAGGAGGTCGTGCGGCTCGAGTCGCCCTTCAATTTCCACTACCGCGTCGTCAAGCGCGCCTGCCGGCTCGGCGAATGCGACCTCGAGCCCGAGGATCGGCTGATGCTGGCCTGGGCTTCGGCGAACCGCGACGAGCGCGTCTTCGAGGCGCCGGACGAGCTGCGTCTCGATCGGCGCTTTCCGAAGAACCACGTCGGGTTCGGACGCGGCGCCCATTTCTGCATCGGCGCCCATCTCGCGCGGCTCGAGGCGCGTCTCGTCGTCGAGGCCGTGCTGGCGAGGACGATCCGGATCGATCTCGACGCGGCGCAGCCCGTCGTCCACGCGCGCAGCATCTTCGTGCGCAGGCCCGAGGTCCTGCCGCTGCGGATCGCGCTCGCCGCGGGCTGACCCTCCCGCGGCCGACGTCGTCCCGGCCGATGCCAGTGCCGAGCGCGCCGGCCGCGACGCCGGAGGGCCCGTCCGGAAGGCCTAACGCGAACGGTCGCCGGGTACGGCTTCGGCGTCGGATCCGCTCACGCCCCGCCCCTTGCGCCAGGTCGCGAACAGCAGCGTCAGCAATCCGAACGTCAGCTCGTCGAGGAACGGAAGCCCATCGGGCAGCAGGAGATCGAAGACGAACGCAGCCGCCGCGAGCAGAAAGAGATGCGGATAGCGCAGGCGCGCGCCGTAGCGACCGAGCAGAGCGAGCGCGATCCGTCGAAGCCAGCCCAATACCGCCCCCTTCAGTTTCCGAGCAGCCGGCCGAGGCCTTCCTTCACGAGATCCTTCGTCGCATCGCGGTCGCGCTCCCGTCGGGCGGCATCATCGCTCTCGCCATCGTCCGCGGCATCGGTCGCGGCGTCGGTCGCGGCGTCCTCCGCGGCCGCGTCCCCGCCCTCGTCCGCTGCGCCGGCGCCGTCCTCCGCTTCCTCGTCCTTTTTCTTCTTCTTCTTGCCGAAGATCGCGTCCGTGAGCTTCTTCGCGGCCTTCTCCTTCAGCTCCTCCGTCGCGACGTCGCGCGCCTGGGCGGACAGCGCCGAGAGGTCCGGGCGCAGGAGCGGCGACGAGAGCTTGCCCCCGAGACGCAGCGGAAGGACGACGACGTCGCCCTCGGCGAGCAGCGGCGCGAAGCGGTCGGCCTTCTTCAGGATCTTCTGGGAGAGCTCGGGCGAGAAGCGGATCCGGCCCTCGCCGTCGAGCACCCCGTCGAGACCGAGGGCACCGCTCGCTGCGATCCCGAATTCCTGCGCCGCGATCTGCAGATCGTCCGCGCGGATCCGGCCCCGATCGAGCTCGAGCGCCAGGCGCAGGAGATCGAAGGGCGTACGGTCCCCGCGAAAGGCGGACGGCGCGGCCTCGCGGAGCGAGCCGGCGAGGAACTGGCCGAGGCCGGG
>CAUJGH010000510.1 GCA_963169575.1 Myxococcota bacterium
CTCGACGATGTCGGCGTGCTTCGTGATCGCCCAGAACGGCGGGAATCCCGGGGCCTCGAAAAACTCGACGGGCGCTTCGCGTCGCAGCTTCGCCCATTCGGCATGGGGCAGACCGCTTCGACCATACGAGCGGGGATCGACGAGCTTCAGCGGATCGATGGCGATGGCGGACAACGGGAATCTCCTTTCGGTTGGGCAGACCGGAATGACCCGGGCGAGTGACGACGCCGGGGCCCGGCCGTTCTGCGCCGGATCGCAGGCGCGGGGCGGACGTCCGCTCGAGAGAGCAGGAATCATGCCGGCTCCGAACGATCGTTCAGGGCTCGGACAGGCCTCTCCGACGAGGCGCGTTGTCCCGCCCGATCCGATTCGTGTGACGCTCAGCCCCAGTCTCCGCCCGCCCCGCGCCTCCGGCGGCGGTACACTCGCTCGCGAATTCGCAGCCCCGGGCCTCCCTCACGGCCCTCCGGAGCCCAGGCTGCATATCCGGTGGGCTCCCCAGCGCCTCCGGCATGCTGCGTGCAGACCGGACCGGATCGAACAGGCCAAAGGCCGGCGACCGTTGCCCGGCGAAAAACGAAGAACGAGGAGCGGACATGGTCGAGACGTGGATCGTGGTGGCGGATGGCGGAAGTTGTCGGATCTTCGGAAGCGATGCGGCGCTCTCGAGCCTCGCGCCCGTCAAGACGCTGAAGAACAAACATCATGTCGGCGATCATCGCGGCGTGTCCGCCCGCGGACACGATTCGTCCCATCACGCGATCGAGACGAAGTTCGCCGCCGAGCTCGCCGGCGAGATCGCGCGTGCGATCCAAGCGAAGGAGGCGCGCGACATCCTGCTCGTCGCCCCGAAGCGCTTCCTCGGCGATCTGCTCGGGGCGCTCCCGAAAGCCGCCGCCGACCGCGTCACCGGCCGCGTGCCGAAGGACCTGACCGCTACCCCGCCCCACGACCTCGCCGCGCGTCTGCGCGAAGCCCTCTCCGAAAACCACGACCTGCACTGAGAGGCCGTGAAGATCCGCGGCCACGGCGTTCTGCGCGAGCCACCGCGCAGACGCCCTGAGCGGCGCCTGCGCGGCTGGCACGTCGCTTGCTCCATCCACAGTCCGAGCGATGCGAAGCCCCCCTCGGTCGCCTCCGCGGCTCGCGCGTGCGAGGCGCGGCGTCACGGCATTGGACGCGATGTCCCGGGCGGCCGGTCGGCTCCCTCGCGCCCATTCGGAAGACGGAATCCGGTCGCCACCGGATTCCGGGGAGTGGCCTCATGACCTTGCTCCGCGAAGAGACGATCCTCCAGGAAAAGCCGAGCGGGGACAAGCCCTGCGTCTTCATCCATACGAACCACAAGCAGATCCTCGGCGCCCTCGTCGGCGCCCATTCGATCCGGCGTCAGAGCCGGCACAACGAGAAATTCGACGTCTGCCTGATCCGACACGCGGATCATCCCTTCCTGAAAGCGAAGGAGGGCCAGCCCTTTCTGCGCGACGGCGTGCTGCGAATCTGGCGCAACGAGGACCTCCAATCGTTCACCCCGCTGCGCTTCATGCCGCCCGAGAAGATGGGCTATCAGGGCCGCGCGGTGGTGGTCGATCCGGACGTCTTCGCCGTCGGCGACGTCTGGGATCTGCTCTCCCGGGACATGCAGGGGAAGGCCATCCTCTGCCGGCCGCGCGATCGCCGCAGCCGGAGCGTCGCCGGTCGCATGGCGACGAGCGTGATGCTGCTCGACTGCGCGCAGCTGCGGCATTGGCGCGTCGAGGAGCAGTTCGAGTCGATGTTCCGCCGCGAGCTCGACTACAAGGATTGGATCACCCTCGCGAACGAGCCGCGCGAATCGATCGGCCTCTTCGAGAGCGGCTGGAACGACCTCGATCGCTTCAGCCGCGCGACGCGCATGCTGCATACGACGAAGCGCTGGACCCAGCCCTGGAAGGCCGGCCTGCCCGTCGACTTCACGCCCGCCGACAAATTCAAGCAGTTCCCACCCCTCGGCTGGCTGCTCTGGGCGCGGCGCAAGCTGCTCGGCGATCACGCGCTGCTCGGCCGCTACCGCACCCATCCCGACGCGAACCAGGAGGGCTATTTCTTCGGCCTGCTGCGCGAGTGCATCGAGGAGGGGCTCGTCGCGCCGGAGTTCGTGAAGGAGCAGATCGAGCGGCTGCACGTCCGGGCCGATGCGCTCGCGGTCATGCAGCGCTCGCCGGCGCCGGACCAGATCCTCGCGTCGCTTCCCATGACCGCCTGATTTCTCGCGCGGCGCGCGTCGTCGTTCCGCATCGCGGCGACGCGCGTTCGCGCCTCAGACGGTCTGGCTGTAGGTCGGGACCTTGCCCGTCGACGCATCGCCGAGATGCGCGTCGAAGACCATCGCGATCTGCCTCAGGAAGAGCCGCCCGAGCGCCGTGACGCGCAGGTCGCCCGAGGTCTGCAGCTCGACGAGCCCATCCTCGACGAAGGGCGCGAGCCGGGGACGCGCCTCGGCGAGATCCTGCGCGAGCGCCCGGGTCGCATCCCGCCCGTAGCGCGCCTCGAAGCCGGCGACGCGGAGCTCGCCCTGACACATCACGTCGCGGATCACCGCGCGCCGCCACGTATCCTCCGCCGAGAGCACGTGGCCCCGATGGGTCGCGAGCCGGCCCTGCGCGACGCGTTCGCCCCAACGCCCATGCTCCTTTTCGGCCTGGACATAGGTCCCCGGCAGCTCGCTGATCGCGCTCGGGCCGAAGGCGACGACATCGACGCCTTCGAGCGTCGTGTAGCCCATGAAGTTCCGGCGAAGCGTGCCTGCATCGAGCGCCGCTGCGAGCTCGTCCCCGGGCTTCGCGAAATGATCCATTCCGATGGAGCGGTAGCCGGCTTGCGTGAGGCGGCGGATCGCGCGCAGCATGATCCGCAGGCGCAGGCGCGGACCCGGAAGATCGCGGCGTTCGAAGCCCCGCTGCTGCTTCGCGATCCAGGTGACGTGGGCGTAGGCGTAGAGCGCGAGGCGATCGGGCTCGAGGGAGAGCACCGCGTCGAGGGTCCGGTCGAAAGAGGCCTCGGTCTGATGCGGCAGCCCGTAGATCAGGTCGAAGCTGACGCGCTCGATGCCGCGGGCGCGGGCGGCGAGCGTCAAGTCCCGAGTCTGCTCGAAGGGCTGGATGCGGTGGATCGCCGCCTGGGTCGCCGGCTCCGTATCCTGCACGCCGAGGGAGATCCGGTTGAAGCCGCAATCGGCGAGGGCGGCGACGTGATCCGCGCGCGTGACGCGCGGATCCACCTCGATCGAGATCTCCGCCCCGGGCGCCAGCGGGAAGCGATCGGTCGTGCTGCGGAAGAGCCGCTCGATCTGCGCCGGCTCGAGGTGGGTCGGCGTTCCGCCGCCCCAATGGAGCTGGACGCACTGCGGCGAGTGGTGCATCGCCGCCCGCGTCGTCTCGAGCTCGCGCTCGATCGCGTCGAGATAGCGCTCGGGCAGCGCCGGATCACGGGTGATCACGCGGTTGCAGGCGCAGAAATGGCAGAGACTGCGGCAGAACGGGATGTGGGTGTAGAGCGAGATCTCGCCGCTCTCGCCGGCGTCCGCGAGGGCGCGGCGATGTCCGGCCTCCGCAAAGGCGTCCTGCCAGACGGGGACGGTCGGATAGCTCGTGTAGCGCGGACCCGCACCGACATAACGCGGAAGGATCCGCTCGGCATCGTCGAGATCCCGCTCCGTCAGCTCCTTCTGCATGCGCCTCCTCTCCGGACGTCGCGGCATCACCGCGTCCGGCCGAACGATTGCAACCGCCGTACCGGCCGCGCGCGCCGTCACGCGGCCCTCGACCTCGCCCCGGGACAGGACGCCCCAGCGTCGGGACCAGGCCAGGACAGAATGTCTCGCCGAAGGGATCCGCCCCGTCCGTCTGCGCGGGCGGAGTGTCTGCGGAGCGCGATCGGTTCGCCGGTACGCGGCTTGCAGAGAGAGGCAGAAGCAAACGCAAGAGCGAGAGCAGAGGCAGATCGTGAAGGCGGCTCGCAGAAAGCGCGCGCGACTGCGGCGCGCAGGGACGCCATTCGAAAACGGCTCGACCCGCGCCGACGCAGACGCGCCGCGCGCCCGGAGGTTCCGAGAGGATGGATACCCGCACGGCCTATTCGATCCAGTACTGGCTCGAGTCCTGTCCGCAGGGCTACCTGAAGGGCACCGAGTTCGGCCACGAGCGCGGCGCGAAGGAGCCGGACTTCCTGCTCGAGAATCCGGTCGTCCGCGAAGAGGCGATCGGAACCACCGTCCAGCTCGTCGTCGGCGAACGCGCCGCCCTCGCCGCCTCCTCGGGCCTGATCAACGCCGCGCCCGATGCGGCGAGCAAGGCCTTCCTCGCGACCCAGACCCTCGACGAGGCACGCCACGTGGAGATCTTCACCCAGCGCCTCTTCGATCTCGGCGTCAAGCAAGACGAGCTCGAGTCGACGATCGCCCGCTTCGCGAATCCCCATCTCGTGCGCTTCGCAGAGATCCTGCTCGAGAAGGTCGACCGGCGGGATTTCATCGCCGGGGTCGTGGGCCAGAACATCGTCCTCGAGGGCCTCGCCTTCAGCACCTTCGAGATGATGCAGGCGGCGAACCGCGACACGAACCCGAAGTTCGCGCGAACCCTCTCGGGCACGATCGCCGACGAGCGGCGCCACGTCGGCTTCGGCGAGAACCGCATCGGCTCCCTCATCAAGGAACATCCCGAGAAGCGCGCGGAGATCGAGAGGATGCAG
>CAUJGH010000511.1 GCA_963169575.1 Myxococcota bacterium
ACGAGATCCCGCAATTCGATTCGAGCAAGCCCGAACGCGCGAACTTCCTGGCCGAGGACTACGGATTCGGTACGGGCATGTCCACGAGCCTCGACCTCGTCGCCTACCGCCAGGCCGCGATCGACGAAGTCCTCGCGCTGACCGACTACACGACCTTCGTGCGCGACGGCCAGCTCGCCGACGTCTTCACCTCGACGGGATCCTTCGCGACCGACGCCGCTCTTGCTGCGGCCTACGGGGTCACGCCCTGGCGCGGCGGCAGCAACCCGCCGGTTTCCTTCCCGGCCTCGCAGCCGCGATCGGGCGTGCTGACGCGCGCAGCGCTTCAGATGTACGGCGACTTCGAATCGCATCCGATCCTGAAGGGCGCGCGCATCCGCAGCGAGATCCTCTGCGACGAAATCGTCGCGCCGGCGAACATCGCGACGCCGGAAGAAGCCGTGGTGCATCCGACGTTCTCGACCCGCGAGCGGACCCAGGCGATCACCGAGATCAGCGGCACCGCCTGCGCCGGTTGTCATGCGCCCTTCATCAACCCGGTCGGCTTCCCGTCCGAGAACTTCGACGCGATCGGACGCTTCCGCACCGAAGAAGTCCTCTTCGACGACGCGGGCGACGCGTTCTTCCGGGCCCTCGTCGAGACGACTTCCAATCCGCGTCTCGACAGCAGCGATGCCGACGTGGTCGACGACGCGATCGAGCTGAGCTCGCTCGTGGCGACCCACGAGAAGACGAGCGAATGCTTCGCTCGCCACTACTACCGCTTCGAGCACCGCCGCATGGAGGTCGACTCGACCGACGCCTGCGAGGTGAATGCGCTGGAAGGGGCCCTGGCGGCGGACGGGCTGCAGGGAATGCTCAAGGCCGCGGCGCTGCTGCCCGAGTTCAAGCTACGGACGATGTCGAACTGACACGTCGCAAGACCGTCCTCGTCTTCGGGCTCGCCTCTTCCCGGCCGGCCTGAAACGCGGACACTGGAGAGTCCGAGATGCGATACGACCGGATCAATCGCCGGCACTTCCTTCAAGGCGTGGGCGCCGGTCTGGTCCTGCCCTTCCTGCCTTCACTCGCGCCGCGGGCGGCCCGCGCGCAGATGGCCTTCCCGAAGTTCTTCGTGGCGATCGGGACACCGCACGGCAACGTGCCGATCGAGGATTGGGCGCCCATCGAAGCCCCCGGCCAGACCGAGATGCAGCTCTACGCCGGGAGCGCCTCGGAAGGCCGCAACCACACCCTGCGCTACGGCACCCTCGCGAACATGACGCGCTCGAACGTCCACGCCTACAACCCGAGCGGAACGCCGGAGCTCACGCGGGTCCTCGGCCACTTCCTGAACCCGCATCTCGACAAATGCAGCGTCATCAGCGGCCTCGACGTGCTCTTCTACACCGGCCATCACCGGGCGGTCAATCTCGGAAACTTCCGAGACCTCGACGACCAGGAAATCGCCTCCAACTGCATTCTGCCCTCGATGCCGACGATCGATCGCGTGATCGCGCGCTCCCCGAGCTTCTATGCGGCCGGCGATCCCTTCACGGTGCGCTCGATCCACTTCGATACGGACGGCAGGCGGATCTCGAGCGACGGTCCGGTGGGATCGGTATCTCCCACGCCGAATACGGGACAGGCCAGGGCGCGCGCGGCACAGATCTTCGACGCCGTGTTCGGAACGGGTTGGAGTGGCGGCGGTTCGTCCGAGACGGATCCGCGCCTCGGCGTGATCGACCGCGTGCTCGACGACTACAACCGCGTGATGAACTCGCCCTATGGTGACGGTGCACGGATCAGCGGATCGGATCGCGCGCGACTCGACGAGTTCGTGAGCGGGCTGCGCGATACCGAGACGAAGATCGGGAACCAGTCCTTCTCCTGCGACAGCGTGAGCCGCCCCGATCTCGCCTACAACCTGTACGTGAACGGTGAACGGCACGCCGACGAGGCCGTAGACTGGGCCGTCTACATGGGCGTGATCAAGTCGGCCTTTCAATGCGGCCTCACCCGCGTGGCGACGATCGGGGCCGACGCCCTGCCCGACGATTTCACGGGCAATTGGCACACCGAGATCGCGCACCGAGGCAATCCGAGCATCGCCAATGACTACACGATCCGTTCGCATCGCTTCGCGGCCCAGGCCATCTTCACCACGTTGATCGAACAGCTCGACGTCTCGATCGACGGCGAAAGCGCCACGACCTACCTCGATCAGGCCATCGTTGTCTGGAACCACGAGTCGGGTCAGCAGACCCATTTCTCTGTCGGCATTCCGACCCTGGTGGCGGGCAGCGCCGGCGGGTATCTGCGGACAGGTCGATTCCTCGACTATCGCAATCTCAGCAACGACGGCATCTGGAACGGCTTCCGCACCGATCTCGCCCACTGGGACCGCCCGGGCATCCCCTACAACCGCTGGCTCTATACGATGCTCCGCGCGATGGGAATTCCCGATTCGGAATACAAGGTCGGCCCCCTCGCTGGAATGCAGGGCTACGGCGATCCGTACGTCCGCAACAATCGGCGCAACGACCACTTCCCCTACAGCAGCGATTTGATCGCCGACATGGGGCGCGAAATTCCCGAGATGCTCGCCTGATCGCCGCGTCGAATCCGCCAGCCTGATTCGATCGTCCCGGAGCTGCCCCGCCGCCGCCGCATCGCAGTCCCCTTTCCGCTGCATCGCCGCTCCATCGCCGCCCCATCCGCCGCCCCATCCACTGCCCCCGATGCGCGTTCGCGCGCGTCCGGGCGTCGAGCGTCCTTCGCATGCGGCGCTTGGCGCGCGCGCCGGCCTGGGCGAGCATCGGACGCTTGCGGCCGACGCCCGGCGCGAACGGAGGGATCGATCTTGCGGATTCTGCGGCGAGGACGAACGCATCCGTTCGTTCGACTGGTGATGCTTGCGTGCTGCCTCTCGTTTCCGGTGCTCCCGGGCTGCACGGCGGCGAGTGGCCCGCCGCGCTCGCTGGACGAGCCCGCCCCGGTCGTCGATTCCGATCGATCCGCTCCGCGAACCACGTTCGCGCGGGCGCTCGAGCGCGCCAGGACCCGCCTCTACGCGCGCGATTTCGCCGACGCCTCGCCCGCGGCGCGGCGCGACACGGAGGACTTCCTCTCCGGTCTCGTCGAGAGTGCCTGGCGGGTCGCCCATGCTGCCCGCTACCTCGCGTTCCCCGATTTCACCTCGAGTCGCGGGATCGTCGGACTGCCGGGCCTGTTCAATCCGGACAATCGCTATCGCTCCGCCCTGCTCGATCCGGAGGGCAGCTATCGCATCGCCGGCGTTCGCGGCACGCACGCGACGCTCAGCTTCCAGTTTCTCGGCGACTATCCGTTGGTCGCGATCTCGAAGGATCTCCTGGTCATCGATCTCGACGCGCGCGCCGTCGCCCCGGGCGAAGCCTTTGCCCTGCGGCTCGGGGGCGCCGAAGCGAGCGCGAACGGCGAGCCGTGGTGGCCGATGCCGCCGGGCGCGCGCGCGGTGCTCGCCCGCGAGACCTTCGCCGACTGGGCGAACGAGACCGCCTCCACGATGCACATCGAGCGCCTCGACGGAGGGCATGCAGCACCGGATGGCCCGAGCCAGATCGACCTCGCCGCCGACTATCTCGACCGCGCCACGACGCTCTGGGCCGACCACTATCTGGCCGGGCTCGAGCAGCTCCCGGAGAACGTGATCCCGCCGATCCGTCCGAGCGGAGGCGAGGCCGGCGGCCTGCGCGGGCAACAAGGCGCGATCGCCCGCTATCGGCTCGAACCCGACGAGGCCCTCGTCGTCTCGCTGCGCGCCAGCGATGCCGCCTACCAGTCGATCCAGCTCGGCAATGCGTGGTTCGCGACGCAGAACCCGGTTCGCCATCAAGCGAGCCTCAACCGGAGCCAGGCCCGCGTCGACGAGGACGGCATGCTGCGCTTCGTGATCAGCCATCGCGATCCGGGCGTCGCCAACTGGCTCGACACGGCCGGCGCCGAGCAGGGCTATCTGATGATCCGCTGGCAGGGCATTCGGACCCCCCTCGGCGAAGCCGATCAGCCGCTGGCCGAGCGAGTCCGCCTCGACGCGCTCGAAGCGGTATTGCCCGCGACGACCCAGCGCTCGACGCCGGAAGCCCGCGCGGCCCAGCTCGCGGGACGCGCCCGACTTCCGGCGCTCCGGCATTAGGGGCCGGCTCAGTCGAACCGCGGCGGCACCGGAGACGCGGCGATGACGTCCTTCAGCGATTTCTCGATGTCGAGCCGCCAGGTCCGGTAGCGCTCGGCGTCATGGGCGTGGGTGAAGATCGCGAACTGCTTCTTTTCGATCGCGTCTGCGACGAGGTCGCCGACCGCTTCCGGCTGGACCGGCGTGCGCATCTCCTCGGGGAAGTAGATCCAGTCCGCCCGTCGCTCCGGCGGAACGCCCGAGAAGCGCGCCGTCTCGCCGAGATTCGTCGAGACGAGACCGGGACACAACACAGAAACGTCGACGCCCTGCGGCCGCAGCGCCCGCGCCATGACTTCCGAATAACCATAGGCCGCGAACTTCGAGGTGATGTAGGGGCCGGCATCCCAGGAATAGGCCCAGATGCCGGCGACCGACGCCGTATTCACGACATGGCCCGAGCCGCGGGCGATCATCGCCGGAACGAAGGCGCGCACGCCGCGCACGATCCCGAGCACGTTCACGTCGAGGATCCACTGCCAATCCGCGATCTCCGCCCGCTCCGGCGGCCCGAGCACCGAGACGCCCGCGTTGTTGCAGAGCACGTCGACCTGCCCGAAATGCCGGATCGTGTCGTCGCGCAGCCGCTCGACGTCGGCATCGCTCGTGACGTCGCAGCGCAGACCGAGCGCCTTCGCGCCGAGCGCCTCGACCGCCGCGACGGTCTCCGCGAGGCGCGATTCGTGGACGTCTGCGATCGCGACGTTCGCCCCCCGGCGCGCCAGCGCGAGCGCGATGCCGCGTCCGATTCCGCTCGCGCCGCCCGTCACGACCCCGACCTTGCTCTCGAAGCTCTTCATGATCGCCGTTCTCCTCGGCTCTTCGCGCGCGGGATGCGCTCGATGGATCCGCCCATTCCGGATCGCCCCCGCGGCCGGACGCGGACGCTAGCCCAGCTTCGCCCGCGCGATCGAAGGGCGTCCCGGCACCGGCTGGCGAGTCGGGATCGAGTGTCTATGCTGGCCGGACGCATGCGATCGCGCGAGCCGTATCGTCGCCTCGTGTTCTGGCGACACGCTTCGCCGATCGCGCATCGTCCGGGGATCGGCGATGGCAGCCGTCGATGCTTCGAAAGACGAACGCAGGCCCGAGCGGCCTCGTTCCAGCCATGGCCGGCGCAGCGCGCCGCTCTCGGCGCTGCTGTCGATCGCCCTCTCCTGCCATGCACTGGGTTGTGACGGGGGGAACGCGGCGGCCGAGCCCCGATCGGTCGTCCTCTTCGTCCTCGACGCCGCGCGGGCCGATCACTTCGGTCATGCGGGCCATGTCCGCCCGACGACCCCGAACGTCGATGCCTTCGCGCGCGAATCGATCCGTTATTCGACCGTCGTCAGCGAGGCACCCTTCACCTTCCTCGCGATGGCCTCCCTGATGAGCGCGCTCTCGCCCGCCGAGAGCGGGCTCTCGGGCCGCAGCGGCGGACGGATCGACGCGTCGCTTCCGCTGCTCGCGGAGCACGCGCGCGAACGGGGCTTCGCGACCTTCGCCTACTCCGAGAACCCCTTCATCACGGGCCACTTCGGCTTCCATCGCGGCTTCGACCATTTCGAAGAGGCATTTCCCGTCGCGGCGCACGAACGCGGGCTCGAGATGACCGCCGACCACGACACCGCCGCGCGCATCGAATCGATGCTCGATCGCGCCGCGGCGCCCGGCGGCGCCCCCTTCGTCCACTACCTGCACGTCCTGCGCCCCCACAACCCCTACGCCCCGCCCGCTCCGTTCGCTGGTCGGTTCGGCACGGATCCCGGCCGCCGCCGCTTCGGATCGACCGCTCATCTGCTCGGGCTCGATGCGCGCGGCCCGCCCTTCGCCCCGCATTCGATCGAGGATCTGATCCTCCGCTACGACGAAAACCTCGCCTATGCCGACGCGCTCTTCGGCGACTTCCTCGCGGGCCTCGAACGCCGCGGGCTCGCGGGCCGGACCATCGTCGTCCTGACCTCCGATCACGGCGAAGCCTTCGGCGAGCACGGCCGCCTGCTCCACAGCACGCAGCTCTACGAGCCGATGCTGCGCGTCCCGCTCATGATCCGGATTCCCGGCGAACCGCCGCGGGTCGATCATCGGCCCGTCCAGCTCGCCGATCTCGGCCGCGGGCTGAAGGCGTACTTCGCCGCCTCTCGGCTCGAAAACGCGGCCGAGCCCCTGCTCCGGCTCGCCGGAGACCGAGCCGCCGACGCGCCCCTCTTTTCCTGGACGAACGCCCGGACGCATCACGTCGCCGCGAGA
>CAUJGH010000512.1 GCA_963169575.1 Myxococcota bacterium
TCGCGCTGTTCACGTGCAGCGGGAAATAGCTCATCGCGGCGGACGAAGCGGTCCCTCCGCCGCGCCGCGCGTGCTGGATCGGAATCCGGCGCTGGCTGCGCTCGACGTAGACGACGAAGGCGATCGCGCCGACGACGATCAGGCCCAGGAAGATCACCTGGAGGATGCTGAACTGATCGGTCCGGACGAGATCGAGCACGTTCGAGAGACCGGCGGGAAGGCCGACGACGATGCCCGAGAAGATGATCAGCGAGATGCCGTTCCCGATGCCGCGCTCGGTCACCTGCTCGCCGAGCCACATGATGAACGCGGTGCCGGAGGTCAGCGTGATCATCGTCGTGATCCGGAAGCCCCAGCCCGGCTCGAGGACCGCACCCTGGCCGAACTGGCCGTTCTCGAGCGCCATCGCCATCAGGAAGCTCTGGAAGAGCGCGAGACCGATCGTCGCATAACGCGTCCACTGCGTGATGCGCTTCTGCCCCTCGCTCCCCTCCTTCTTCAGCTTCTCGAGCGCCGGGATGACGATCGTCAGCAGCTGGAAGATGATCGACGCGCTGATGTACGGCATGATGCCCAGCGCGAAGATGGAGAGCGACTCCATCGCGCCCCCCGAGAAGACGTTGAGCAACCCGAACATCGTTCCGGACATCGATTCGAAGAACTGACGGATCACGTCGCCGTTGATGCCCGGCGTCACGACGATGCAGCCCACGCGGTAGACCGCGAGCAGCGCTGCCGTGAAGATGATCCGTCTGCGGAGCTCTTCGATCCGGAAGACGTTCTGGAGGGCGGTGATCAAGAGGCGATCTCCACGCTGCCGCCGCTCGCCTCGATCTTGGCGCGAGCCGCGCTGCTGACCTTGTCGACCGCGAGCCGGAGGCCCTTCGGCGGCTCACCGTCGCCGAGCACCTTGACCGACTTGCCCGAGCCCCGGATCAATCCGCGGTCGACGAGCGCGGCCGCGTCGACGCGGGCGTTCTCTCCGAAGATCGCGAGATCGCCGAGATTCACGATCTCGTTCTCCGCGCGGAAGCGGTTCTGGAACCCCTTCTTCGGAATGCGCTGGAAGAGCGGCATCTGGCCGCCCTCGAACCAGGGCTTGATCTTCTGGCCGGAGCGCGTGCCCTGGCCCTTGACGCCGGTTCCGCTGGTCTTGCCCTTGCCCGTTCCCGGACCACGGCCGACCCGCTTGCGTCGATGGCGCGCGCCCGGGCGCGGCGAGAGTTGGTTCAACATCTCACTCGTTCTCCAACACCACGACGATGTGGCGCACTCGGAAGATCATGCCGCGAACGGCCGGCGTATCTTCGACTTCGACGACGTGGCGGATCCGGCGCAGACCGAGTCCGCGCACGGTCGCCCGCTGACGCCGGTCGTAGCCGATCACGCTTCGCACCTGCTGGACCTTGATCGTCTTCTTGCCTGCCATCAGCGACTCCGACCGAGCTGGGCGAGCCGCTCTTCGGGATCGCGCAGCATCTTGAGGCCCGCCATCACGGCGTTGACCACGTTGCGGGGCGTACGCGTGCCGAGGGTCTTCGTCAGCACGTCGCTGATCCCCGCCGACTCGACGACGGCGCGCACCGGCCCGCCCGCGATCACACCCGTACCCGCCGAAGCCGGCTGCATCAGCACCCGGCCCGCGCCCGCCTCGCCCAGCACGTCGTGGGGCAGCGTCCGCCCCTCGAGCAGCGGGATCCGGATCAGCGACTTGCGGGCCTTCTCGACGCCCTTGCGGATCGCCTCGGGAACCTCGCCCGCCTTGCCGAGACCGACGCCGACGACGCCCTGTCCGTCCCCGACGACGACCAGCGCCGAGAAGTTGAAGCGCCGTCCGCCCTTCACGACCTTCGAGACGCGGTTGATGTGGATCACCCGGTCGTTCAGCTCGTAGTCGTTCGGGTTCAGGCTCGAAGATTGAATCACGTTTGCCATATCAGAACTGAAGCCCCGCCCCGCGCGCCCCATCCGCCACGGCCTTCACCCGGCCGTGGTAGAGGAACCCGTTTCGATTGAAGACCACCTCTTCGATCTGCTTTTCCCGAGCGATCCGCGCGATCGCTTCGCCGACCCGCGTCGCCGCCGCGACGTTGCCCGTCGCCCCCTCGCCCGCGATCGCGGAATCGAGCGTCGACGCCGTCGCGAGCGTGTTGCCCGAGACGCGATCGACGAGCTGCGCGTAGGTGTGCTTGCCGCTCCGGAAGACCGTGAGCAGGACCCGCTCGCTGCGCCCCAGCGCCGTCCGGGTCCGCGCCTTCCGTGCGAGCCACATGCGGCGCTTTGCATTCGGAATCTTCTTCTTCATCTCTGCCTCGTGCTCTCTCTCGTTCTCGCCCGTTCTCGCCCGTTCTCGCTCGTCGTCGTCCGCTCTCGCTCCGCGCCTGCCCCCGGCCGGGCCGGGAGCCCGCGCAGGCCGGCGGTCCGGATCAGGATCCGGCCTTGCCGACCTTGCGACGGATCCGCTCCTCGGCGTACTTGACGCCCTTGCCCTTGTAGGGCTCGGGCGGCCGGAGCGATCGGACGTCGGCTGCGAACTGGCCGATGACCTCTTTGTCCGAGCCCGTGATCGAGACCTTCGTGTTGGCCTCGACCGCGACCGTCAGCCCTTCCGGGATCGGGACGACGATCGGATGCGAGTAGCCCAGCAGGAGATGGAGCTCCTTGCCGCGCACGTCGGCTCTGTAGCCGACGCCCTCGATCTCGAGTCGCCGCGTGAAGCCCGTCGACGCGCCGATGACCATGTTGTTCGTCAAGGCGCGCGCCAGGCCATGCTTGCAGCGGGCGTCCTTCGTATCCTCGCCGCGAACGAAACGGATCGTTCCGTTCTCGACCGAAGCCTGGATGCCCTCCGGCACGACGCTGCGAAGCGTCGCCTTCGGCCCCTTCACCTGGATCTCCCCGTTCGCGACTTCGACGGTCACGCCGGAGGGGATCACGATCGCTCGATTACCGATTCGACTCATCGCCTACCAGACCTCGCAGATCACTTCTCCGCCGACGTTCGCGGCGCGTGCGTCTCGATCGCACATCACGCCCTTCGAAGTCGACAGGATCGACATGCCGAGACCGGCACGCACTCGCTTCAATTCGTCCGCCGCCAGATAGATGCGACGTCCAGGCTTCGAGACCCGGCGCATCCCCTCGATCATCAGGCTTCCGTCGTCCTGGTATCGCAGCTCGACCGCGAGCGTCGGCCGCTTCGCGTCGCCTTCCGTCCGGACCTCGCCGACGAAGCCCTCCGCCGACAGCACCTGCGCCACCGCGATCTTCAGCTTCGACGCCGGGCACTTCATATGCGCGTGCCGCGCGCCGCCCGCGTTCCGGATCCTCGCCAACATGTCACCCAAAGGGTCGGTCATCATGGTCTCTACTCCAAAGCCCGTGCTGGATGGTCGGGGCGCCGCGCTCGCGCGGGTCGCCCGAATCGTTCTCGCCTATTCCCGGAACGGCACGCCGAGGTGGGTCAGCAGCGCCTTCGCCTCCGCGTCGGTCTTCGCCGTCGTCACCATCGTGATGTTCATGCCCTTGACCTTCTCGACGGCGTCGTAGTCGACTTCCTGGAAGATCGTCTGCTCGCGGACGCCGAGCGTGTAGTTCCCTCGGCCGTCGAACGCCTTCGGCGAGACGCCCGAGAAATCGCGCACGCGCGGCAGCGCGACGTTCAGCAATCGATCGAGGAACTCCCACTGGCGATCGCCGCGGAGCGTGACGCTCACGCCGATCGCCTGGTCCTCGCGCAGCTTGAAGTTCGCGATGCTCTTCTTGGACCGCCGGATCACGGGCTTCTGGCCGCTGATCCGCGCGAGCTCGTCGACGGCCCGCTCGACGAGCTTGGGATTCGTCGTCGCCTCGCCGAGACCGATGTTGATCACGACCTTTTCCATCTTCGGGATCTGATGGACGTTCTGGTAGCCGAACTCCGAGCGGAGCTTGGGTGCGATGACCTCGTCGTACCGCTTGCGCAGCCGGGGCTGATCGCCCGTCTCCTCGGTCGCCTCTCCGGTCGCTTTAGCCGCCGCCATGATCAGAGAACCTCCGGGGCCAGCGAGATCACCCGCATGAAACCCGCGCCTCGCAGCTCGCGAGCCACCGGCCCGAAGATGCGCGTACCCACGATTTCGTTGTCCTTCGCGATCAGGACCGCCGCGTTCTCGTCGAACGCGATGTGCGACCCGTCCGATCGCGAGATCGCCTTCTTCGTCCGCACGATCACCGCGCGTCGGACCTCGCCCTTCTTGACGCGCGCATTCGGGATCGCCTCCTTGACGGCGACGATGATCACGTCGCCCACGGTCGCGAACCGCCTCCGCGAGCCCCCGAGCACGCGGATGCACTTCACCTTGCGCGCACCCGAATTGTCCGCCACCTGCAACGTCGATTCTGCTTGAATCATCTCTTCATTCTCCGGGCTCTCTTCATACGCGCTTCATACGCGGAAGGCCCTGTCCGACTCGGTTCAAGCGATCGTCGCCTTCACGAGCGTCTCTTCCACCTTCCAGCGCTTGCGCTTGGAGAGGGGCCGATGCTCGATGATGCGGACCTGATCACCTTCCGCGCACGCATTGGCCTCGTCGTGCGCCATGAAGCGCGAATAGTGCCGCACGTACTTCTTGTACCGCTGGTCCTGGACGAGCCGTTCGACGCTGACCACGACGGTCTTGTCCATCTTGTTGCTGACCACGGTCCCTACCAGGGTTCGTCGATTGCCGCGTTCGCTCACTTGCCCGCCTCGCGCTTCTGGGTCAAAACAGTTTCCACCCGGGCGACGTTCTTCCGCATCTGCCCGAGCGACGCCGTGTCCTCGAGCTGTTCCGTCGCGCGCCGGATGCGCGCCGCGAAGAGCTCGTCCCGGAGCTCGGCGCTCTTGCGCTCGAGCTCGGAGACCGACAGGGACTGGAGTTCGGACGTCTTCAACGCCTTCATGGCTAGTCCTCCCGCTGGACGAAGCGCGTCTGGATCGGCAGCTTGTGGGCCGCCAGTCGGAGCGCTTCCTTGGCGGTGGTGATGTCCACGCCTTCCATCTCGTAGAGCACGCGGCCGCGCTTGATCGGCGCCACCCAGCCCTCCGGATTGCCCTTGCCCTTGCCCATGCGGGTTTCGGCCGGTTTTTTCGTGAACGGGTAGTCCGGGAAAATACGTATCCAGAGCTTTCCGCCCCTCTTTATCTTCCTGTTGATGGCGACGCGGGCGGCCTCTATCTGCTTGCTTGAAATCTTACCCACTTCTATAGATTTAAGCGCGTGTTCACCGAACGCAATGGATGAACCCCTTTCGGCCTTCCCTCTCATGCGGCCCCGCTGCCGTTTTCTGAATTTCGTCCTTTTAGGCATTAACATGGCGTATAACCCCTACTGAGCTCTTCTTCTCACGGAATACTTGTTCTCTTCCGTTTCCTCGTT
>CAUJGH010000513.1 GCA_963169575.1 Myxococcota bacterium
CATGTAGGCCGTCTTCGAGAACCCGTACATCCTCCTGAACGACAAGAAGATCGGCAACCTGAAGGACATGCTGCCGATCATCGAGGCGGTCGCCCGGCAGAAGCGCCCGCTCGTGATCATTGCCGAGGACGTGGAGGGCGAGGCCCTCGCGTCGCTCGTCGTGCACCAGGTCCGCGGCATCCTCGACATCGCGGCGGTCATGGCGCCCGGCTTCGGCGATCGCCGCAAGGCGATGCTCCAGGACATGGCGGTCCTCACGGGCGGCCAGGTCATCGCCGAGGAGCTCGGTCTCAAGCTCGAGAACGTGACCATCAAGGACCTCGGCCAGGCCAAGCGCGTGTCGATCGACAAGGACAACACGACGATCATCGACGGCGCCGGCGCGAAGAAGGCGATCGAGGGTCGCTGTGCGGAGATCCGCAACCAGATCGAGGTGACGACGTCCGACTACGATCGCGAGAAGCTCCAGGAGCGCCTCGCGAAGCTGGTCGGCGGCGTGGCCGTCGTGAAGGTCGGCGCGGCCACCGAGAGCGAGATGAAGGAGAAGAAGGCGCGCGTCGAAGACGCGCTCCATGCGACGCGGGCGGCGGTCGAGGAGGGCATCGTGCCCGGCGGTGGTGTGGCGCTGATCCGCTGCTCCGGCGTGCTCGAAAAGCTCGTGGGCGAGAACGACGAGCAGACGGCGGGCATCAACATCGTCCGCCGTGCCATCGAGGCCCCGCTCCGGTTCATCTCGGAGAACGCAGGCGTCGAGGGCTCGATCGTGGTGGACAAGGTCAAGGGCCTGAAGGGTGCCCAGGGCTTCAACGCCGCGACCGAGATCTACGAGGACCTGATCAAGGCCGGCGTCATCGACCCGGCCAAGGTCGTCCGCGCGGCGCTGCAGAACGCGGCGTCGGTCTCGGGCCTGCTGCTCACGACCGAGGCGATGATCGCCGACAAGCCCGAACCGAAGGGCGGACACGGCCATGGCGGCGGCATGCCCGACATGGGCGGAATGGGTGGCATGGGCGGGATGATGTAATCATCCGTCGTCCAGCACGGACGATCCGCGCGAGCGGAGCGTCGCTGAACCGATGAGCCTCGCGAGAGGCAGACGAAGCCCCCGACGCCGCAAGGCGCCGGGGGCTTTTTCGTTTCGGAGGACCTCACGGCAGCGCGGCCCCCGCGCGCTGCGGCGCGAAGACGCCGCGCGCTTTCCCTGCCCTGCGCCGAAGGTTCACATCGCTCGGCCGACTCGGCATACTCCGCGAGCGGCTGGAGCCGACGGGGGAGCAGATGCCGATACCAGCGATCGATCAAGCAGTGGCGCAGCACGCGCTCGGCATCGACCTGCTCGGCCTTCTCGCAGTCGCGATCCTCGTCCTCGCCAACGGCTATTTCGTCGCCACCGAGTTCGCCCTCGTCGCCGTCCGCCGCAGCCAGATCCAGATCTGGCTCGCGGAAGGCCGACGCGGCGCGCAGGCGGCCTCGCACGCCACCGAACATCTCGACGACGCCATCGCGGCGACGCAGCTCGGGATCACGATCGCGAGCATCGGCCTCGGCTGGGTCGGCGAGAAGGTCGTTTCCTCGCTGCTCGCGGCACCGCTCGGCTGGCTCGGCATCGAGAGCGTCGTCGCGCTCCATTCGATCGCGACGGTCATCGCCTTCATGCTCATCACGTTCCTGCACGTCGTCGTCGGCGAGCTCGCGCCGAAGGCGATCGCGCTGCAGCGCCCGGGCGAGGTCGCCCTGCTCTTCGCGCAGCCCCTGCTCGTCTTCGGCCGGGTCTTCCGCTGGATCCTCGTCGCGATGAACGGGACGGGCAACGCACTCGTGCGACTGGCCGGCTTCGACGCGATTTCGGGTCATCACGTCCATTCTGCGGAAGAGCTCCGCCTGCTCGTCTCCGAGGCCCACGCCGCCGGCGCGATCCGCCCCGAGCAGGGGCGCATCCTCGGCAAGGTCTTCCGAAGCGCATCGAAACGGGTCCGCGACGTGATGGTTCCGCGGGAGCGGATCTTCGCCATTCCGATCGGCACCGACCCGGACTCCCTGCTCGATCGCCTGCGCGAAGAGGGCTACACACGGCTGCCCGTCTACGACGGCGACATCGATCGGGTCGTCGGCATCCTGCATACGAAAGATCTGTTTCACCTCTACGCCCGCACGCGCCTCGTCCTGCTCTCCGATGCGATCCGGCCGGCGATCGAGATCCGCCCCGACGCCGAGATCGTCGAAGCGCTGCGCCTATTCCGCCGCGGAAGGCGCCACATGGCACTCGTGCGCGAGGTCACAGGTCGCGTGCTCGGACTCGTCACCCTCGAGGACGTGCTCGAGGAGCTCGTCGGCGAGATCGAGGACGAGCACGACGACCCGACACCCGCGGGTTCGGAATGATCCGACGAGCGGACGGCCGCGGGTTGCGACGCGCGGCCAAAGCCTGCAAAGTCGCGCGCGCATGTCGATCGCCTTCCTGCATCGCTTCGCCCGGCCCGCCGTCGCCCGCTCCCGGGCGTGGAGCCCGATCGCGTTCCCGCTCCTGCTCGCAGTCTCCGTCGGCCTAACGGGCTGCGCTCCGCTGCATGCCCGGCCGGAGCGGCATAAGACGAATCTCGCGATCGAGTCGGATATCCCCGAGTCCTCTGCACTGCCGAGCGAGCCCGAAGGCGAGAGCGAAGAGCCGCCGAGCTCGAGCGCCGAACCGAGCCCGCCGCCGACGGTGACGCGCGTGCTCGTCGTCAAGGCCTCGGCCTACAACTCGCGTCGCGGCCAGACCGACGCGACGCCGAGCATCGCCGCCTGGGGCGATCGGCTCCGTCCCGGCATGAAGGTGATCGCGGTTTCCCGGGATCTGCTCGCGCTCGGCCTGCGTCGGGGCCAGCGCGTGGAGATCGTCGGCCTCGAGGGCGAGTACGTCGTGCTCGACCGGATGCCGTCGCGCTGGCAGCAGAAGATCGACATCTACATGGGCAACGACGTCCGCGCGGCCCGCAACTGGGGCATCCGCGAGGTCGAGATCCGCTGGCAGCCGGATCCCGAGGACGTCGGGGTCGAAGAGGCCTTCGAGGCCGCGGGCGGCGTCGTGGAAACGGCCAACTAACCTCTCCTGGAGTCGCCGTCGCATGTCGAGTCCGTTCGCCGGAGAGCCGCCCATCGTCCTCCGAACCCGCGCCGTCCGACTGGACGACATCGAGATCGCCTGCGCTGAGATCGCCGCAGCGCCGGATGCGGAAGCTCCGATCCGGACCCTCGTCCTGCTCCACGGCCTGACCGGGCATCGCGACGATTTCCTGCCCCTGCTGCCGCTGCTCCACGCGCGACATCCCGAGCTGCGACTGCTCGCCCCCGACCTGCGCGGCCACGGCGACTCGACGCATACCGGGGATCCCGCGACCTTCGTATTCGATCGTCTGGTCGAAGACCTCCGGCTCTTCCTGGACCGCCTCGCGATCGATCGATGCGACCTCGTC
>CAUJGH010000514.1 GCA_963169575.1 Myxococcota bacterium
GCGGCCAACGAGGTGATGTGCCGCGAATTGCGCCGCTTCATGGACGTGACCCAGGTCTACAACGAGCGGCTGACGCAGATGGTCAACGCGCTCGGCCGGTTCATCGGCGACATCGGGCAGGGCGCGCGGAGCGCCGAGCGCTCGCTCGCGCAGCAGGACTCGGTGCTCGCCGCCGTTCGCAATCGGCGCGACGAGATCTCGGGCGTTTCGATCGACGAAGAGGTGGCGGAGCTCGTGAAGCTCCAGGCGAGCTTCCAGGCGAATGCGAAGGTCCTCTCGACCATCACGACGATGCTCGACGACCTCTTCGCGGCGCTCTAGGGGCTTTTTGGGCAGATCTCGAGGGAGCTCTCCAGGGAGCTCTCCAGGTAGAGGGAACGGACGCATGCGGATCACCCAATCGATGCTCTCGCGCATGAACATGCAGCAGCTGACGCTGCAGCGCGGCCGTCTCGCGCGCACCCAGGAGCAGGCTTCGACGGGCCGGCGACTCAACCGCCCCTCGGACGATCCGGTCGACTTCCGTTCCTCGCTGCGGTTGAAGGACGCCATGAGCCAGACGGAGCGCTACCTGCGGAGCGTCGACCTCTCGCGGACGCGGCTGCGCGCCTCGGAGGAGGCGATGGCGGATGCGATGGACGTCGTCGGCGATGCACAGGCGCTCGCCGTCCAGGCGCGCAACGGGACCAACGGTCCCGATGCGCGCGCCGCGCTGCGCAGTCAGGTCGAGCAGTTCTTCGATCAGCTGCTCGATGCCTCGAACGCGAAGGCGCCGGGCGGGGGCTACGTCTTCTCGGGCGTCGCGTCCGATGCCCCTGCATTCGTCCAGACCGGCAGCTTCGCTTCGGGCTCGCCGCCGCCGACGGTCGCGTTCGCGGGGGCCGACCAGCCGATCGAGGTCGAGATCGACGAGGGCGTGACGATCGAAGTCACGCGGAGCGGGCAGGACGTCTTCCAGGGCAGCGTCGACGTCTTCGAGGTGCTCGGGCGACTCTGGCAGGGGCTCGACCAGGACGATGCGACGTTGATCGACTCCGCGCTGGGCGATCTCGACGTCGCCTTCCAGCAGATCAATCTCGAGCGCGCCCAGATCGGCGGCGCGGAGGCCAAGGCCGACTCCTTCGAACGCCGCCTCGCCGGCGAGCGTGACGAGCTCGTGTCGCAGGTCTCGCTGCTCGAGGATGCCGACGCCTATCAGGTCTACAGCGATCTCGCGATCCAGGAGGCCGCGCTGCAGGCCTCGCTCGAGGTCACGGCACGCATGCAGCAGCCGACGCTGCTCGATTTTCTATGAGGCGCCCGATGGAACGGGTGCCGGGGGGTTCGAATGTTGGTGCTCACGCGCAGGCAGGGTGAGAGCGTCCGGATCGGGCAGGACATCCGGGTCACGATCGTGGCTTCGACGGGTGCACAGGTCCGGATCGCGATCGAGGCACCGGAAGAGGTCGGAATCTTCCGCGAGGAGATCTTCGAAAAGGTGGCATCGGCGAACGTCGAGGCCGCGACGCAGGGCAGTGCAGCCGTGGGGGCCATCCGGGTCGTCCGTGGACAGGCGAAGAATCGAATGGGAGGCAGCGTCAATGGGTGATTCGATCAGTTTCGAGAGTCGGCGGGTCGGCAAGATCGAGGTGACGGAGGCGGAGGTCGTGACCTTCGAGCCGCTGCCGGGATTTCCGAATCGATCCCGCTTCGTGATCATGGAGCACGCCGAGGCGTCGGAGCTCGCGTGGCTCGTCAGCATCGAGGACGAGGATCTCGCTTTCGTCGTCGCGTCGCCCTGGAGCTTCTTCCCGACCTACGATCCGCCGGTGGAGCGCGAGCATCTCGGCGCGCTCGGGATCGAGAAGCGCGAGGAGGTCGAGGTCCTCTCGATCGTCACGCTCTCGGGCAAATCCATCTTCCTGAACCTCGCGGCGCCGCTCGTCATCAACGTGACGACGCGCCGGGGCATCCAGGTCGTCGGGGACGATCCGCGCTACACGACGCGCGCCGCGATTCCGGCCCTGGAGGCCCAGCCCGCCGCTCGTCCTGCGGCCAGCGCGGCGGCGCCGACGCCTGCGCCCTGCGCGGGCTCGTGTCCCGCGGCGCGAGGCGATCACCGAGATCGCGTCGCGGGGGCGTCGTCGTCGGTGGCTTCGGAGGCGCTCAGGGCAGCGGAATGTCGAAAGGCGCCGGTCCGGGCGCGGGGGGACGAAGGGAATCGTCCGCCTCGCCATCGATCGGCGGGAGCTTCTCGAGCAGGCGGCTGAGCGCTCGTCCGTCGTCGGCGCCTCGGGTCGCTCCGGCGCCGTCGCCGTCCGCGAGGACGACGATCTCGACCCGCCGGTTGCGCGCGCGGTCGGCGGGGGCATCGCCGTCGGCGACGGGTCGGAACGCCGCGTAGCCCGTCGTCGCGACGCGGCGCGGATCGACTTCGTGTTCCTCGATGAAATAACGCGCGACGGCGGCCGCGCGCGCGCTCGAGAGCTCCCAGTTCGAAGCAAAGGCGGCGTTCGCGACCGGCCGGTCGTCGGTGTGGCCTTCGAAGTGGAGCGAGCCCGTCTCCGCCGCCAGCAGCGGCGCGATCGCTGCCAGCACGTGCTTGCGCTCGGGGGGGATCTCGGCGCCGCCGGCCGGGAAGTACTCCGCAGCCGCCAGGGAGATCACGAGCCCGCGCTCGGTCTCGTCGACACGGATGCCCGGGTCGCGCGCGAGGCGTCTGCGCTCGTTTTCGAGCTGCTTCGTGAGGCTCGCCTCGAGCTGTTTCAGCGGCGCGAGCGAGCCGAGCGAATCCGGAATGCGGTCGGCCTCTCGGTCTTCGGTGTTCCCGGATCCGGGAGAGCGGACCGTCTGCGCGTCTTCGATGGAGGCGGCATTGCCGGTGAAGCTCGTCTGGAGGCCTTCGAAGAGTCCGCGGTTCTTCTCGGCGTCGAGCCGCGCGCTGGCGTAGAGCACCACGAAGAGGGCGAGCAGCAGCGTCAGGAAATCGGCATACGAGAGCAGCCAGCGATCTCGGGAGGGCGCCGCGGAGGCGTGCTTCGCCGCCTTCTTCGGCGCGGATTTCATCGGGCCGGTTCCCGGGGCGGGAGATGGGCGGCGAGCATGCGCTCGAGGGTGCGCGGCGCAATGCCGGCCTGGAGCGCGATCGTGCCCTCGACGATCATCGCGTCTTCGGCCTGCTGTCGTTCGGCGAGGCTGCGAATCTTGGCGGCGATCGGGAGCAGCACGAGGTTGGCGAGGCCGACGCCGTAGATGGTCGCGACGAAGGCGATCGCGATGCCGGCACCGAGCTGCTCGGGATCCGAGAGCGACTCCATCGCCCGGACGAGGCCGAGCACCGCGCCGAGAATGCCCATCGTCGGTGCGTATCCGCCGGCGACCTCGAAGACGAGCGCGCCGGCCTGGCTCGCTGCGGAACGGCCGCGCAGCTCCGTCTCGAGGACTTCGCGCAGCTGCCCCGCCTCGCAGCCGTCGATCACGTGACGGATCGAGCGCTGCATGAAGAACGTCGGCAGCGCGCGCTGGGAGTGGTCGAGGGAGACGAGGCCGTCCTTGCGGGCGATCAGGGCCAGGTCCCGGAAGCGCGAGACCAGCAGCTCGCGGCGATCCGGGATGGGCATGAAGGCGCGCAGGCCTTCGCGTGCCGCGGCGCGCCAGTCGGATCCGTTCGACGAGAGCAGCGTCGCCGCGAGCGTCCCGAGCCCGACGACGACGGCGGCAGGCGCCTGGAAGAGAACGGTGAGGCTGCCGCCTTCGACCCATTGGGTCGCGAAGACCGTGAGCAGACCGAGTCCGAGGCCGACGAAGCTGAAGCGGTCCATGGCGTGCGACCTCATGCTCGCCCGGACTCGTCGTCATGGAGCAGCGCGAGCCCGATCGCGCGCTGGCGCCAGCTTGCGATCCGGTCGACGAGCTCTTCGGGGCTCTCGAGCACGCGCAGCCGCTCGCCCGTCGCGAGCACGAGCAGCGTGTCGTGGTTCGCTTCGACGTAGAGCACCTGATCGTCGTTGAGGAGGAGGCGTTCGCCATCCATGCGGGTCACCCAGATCATCGCTTCAGATCGACTCCAGGCCCCAGACGAAAAAGGGCAGGGGAAGTTGCGCTGCGGCAGCGGGGGGCAGCAGCGAGGAGAGGCCGGACCCGGAGCGGGCCGTCAGGCCGGCTTCGTCCGGACCGAAGACGCAGGCGAGCCAGTCGGCGGCATCGATCTCGAGCGTGCGGCGGGTCTTCGCGTTCGCGACGCGAAGGCGCGCGGGCTCCGGCGCGCGGGCCTCGAGGAGACTCAGCGAGATCGCCGCGAGCTCCGGGACGACGGAAGCGAGATCCTCCGCGAGCGCCCCTGCGTCGGCGACCTGCATCCAGGCGAGCGGTCCGCGCACGACGCGGGCGCCGGCCTGGCGCAGACGCCAGGTCAGGGAGCAGGTCTCGCGGGGCGAGAGGAGCAGCAGGCCCGCGTCTGCTTGCTCCGGGAGCAGCGCGGCGCAGCAGCGCAGCACAGCGTCGGTCTCGCCGCCCCATTCGTGGACGACGCCGGAGAAATCGTCTCCACGGCCCCGCATGGCGAAGCCGACGACGGATGCGCCGCGGCGTGCGACGCGAATCGCGAGGTCGGGAATCCCGAGCCAATCGCTCGCCGCGCCGGAGAGGGCGGCATGACAGGTCCGCTCCGCGCGAAGCGCCGCGATCGCGGGCCAATCGCGGGCCCGCGCGGCATCGATTTCGACCGCAGGGACGCTCGGCGAGCTCGCGGCCCGGTCGTCTGCCGATGCGGCGGCGAGGAGGGCGGCGTCGAAGGCGAGCAGCTGCTCGCAACCGGCCCGGGCGAAACCCTGGGCCGAGTAGAAGTCGGCGAGCCCGGGCTCGCTCCAGAGCAGGCAGAGGCCGAGTCGGGCGCTGCGGGCCTCGGCCAGCGCGCGCGCGACCACGAGCCGCGCGAGCCCCCGGCCCCGGAAGCGGGGATCGGTATAGACGAGCGAGATCAGGCCGGTGCGGAGCGTGCCCGTGGCGAGCGCGAATCGGGTCGGGAGCAGCAGGCAGAACGCCGCGGGCTCGGTTCCCCGCCAGGCGACGATGGGAAGCGCGGGCGAGTCGGGACCGAAGCAGGCGGGATATTCGCGTTCGATCGCTGCCGGGCGGCCCGGGCGGAGTCCCGCGCCGAGCCAGGCGAGGATTTGGCCTCGCTCTTCGGCCGAGGCGAAGCCCCGGACGCAGCGCTCGAAGTCCCCGCGCGCGGCGGCGATCGGCGTCGACGAACGATCGCCTTCGGCGGGCGTCCGGGTCCATGTCTGCGGCGCGAACATCCTGGTCGACCTCTCGAGGAACGTCTCGCGAGGGGAAAGCAATTTCGATTCCCGGATCGGACGCCCTGCCGCGGCCGCTGGCGCGCGCTCTCGCCGATGGAGCGTTCAGAATGGCGCTTCGATGCCGGCCGGATCGCGGAATGAAACTCGCGTTCGCGAGAGACGCCGCGACCGTTCTCGCAGCTCATCTCCCGCCCCTCTGGAGTTGGAAATCGCAGTTGCACGCGACGGGTACGGACTTGCGTGTCGCTGATCGGCCGCGCGGGATGGCATTGCCATTGCACTCCTCGCCGGCACGTCGATTCGTCCGGTCTTTGCGATACGCCCGCTCGCGGGAGGGGTCGTGAAGCGCGTGCGGAGGACGTCGGAGGGCGAGGATCGCCCTTCGTTCCGAGTCCACGAAGGAATCGTGGGCTTTCCATCAAGGAGGATCGAATCACATGGGTCTTCGAGTCAATTCCAATACGGCCTCGATCAACGCGCAGCGCAACCTGGTCGGGTCGACCAACGGTCTGCAGCGCAGTCTGTCGCGCTTGTCCTCGGGTCTGCGCATCACGCGCGCCGCGGACGATGCGGCGGGTCTCGCGATCTCGGAGCGCTTCCGCGCCGACATCCGCAGCATCCAGCAGGCGCAGCGCAATGCCAACGACGGCATTTCGCTGTTGCAGATCGGTGAAGGCGCGCTCAACGAGGTGTCGAGCATCCTGATTCGCCAGCGTGAGCTCGCGATCCAGGCCGCCAACGGCACGCTCGGTGACGAGGAGCGGGCGACGGTCAACGAGGAGTTCCAGGACCTCACGGCCGAGATCGACCGCATCGCGGCCGTGACCCAGTTCAACGGCACGACGATCCTGGCGAGCGGTGGCGACACCACCTTCCAGATCGGCATCGACAACACCTCGAACGACCGCATCACGATCAGCTCGGTCAATGCCCAGGCGGCGGCGCTCGGCACGGACTCCGCGGCCGTGAGCTCGGTCTCGGGCGCGCAGAACGCGCTCGCGGTACTCGACAGCGCGATCTCGCAGATCGCTTCGCTCCGCGCCACCTTCGGTACGGTGCAGAACCGGCTCGAGTCGGCGATCCGATCGCTGGCGGTGGCGCAGGAGAACTCGACCGCGGCCGAGTCCCGGATCCGCGACGTCGACTTCGCCAGTGAAACGGCGGAGCTGACGCGGAACCAGGTTCTGCAGCAGGCGGGCATCTCGGTGCTCGCGCAGGCGAACGTGTCGTCGCAGGCGGCCCTGAACCTGCTCGGCTAGTCGCTCGAAGCCGTCGGCGCCGAGAGGCGCAGGACGGATGGACGTCGGAAGCTCCGGGGTGGCCCATCCCGCCCCGGAGCTTCCCTGCGACGGACTACAGGTCGCGAACGACGCTGCCGATCGACGCGGTGGCAGGTCATGAGGAGCAGGTTTGGGCGCCCGATATCGCGAGATGGAGATCCGGACGGCGACACCCGAGATGGTGATCGTCAAGCTGTACGAAGGCGCCCTCCGCTTCATCCGGACCGCCCGCACCCATCAGGAGGCCGGCCACATCGCCGGCCGCGCGACCGCGATCGCCAAGGCCCTCGCGATCGTCAACGAGCTGCAGCACAGCCTCGATCTCGAGCGCGGCGGCGAGATCGCCCGCAATCTCGACTCGCTCTATTTCTTCGTCACGGATCGCCTGATCGAGGCGAATCTGCGCGGCACCGTCGCGCCCCTCGACGTCGCGACGGGCATCCTCGCGACCCTCAACGAGGCCTGGACCGAGATCGCCCGGCGACCCGCCGAAGGGTCCGTCACCGATCCGGTCGGCGCGGCGGCCCAGGCCGCGCGCGAAAAGGCACTCTCGATCGGTTGACGCCGCGCGTCCGGGCGAGCCCCGCGATCGCGTCGAGGCGCGATGCGCTGGGACGCGATCCGTCGGCGCTCCGGGCGCCCGATTCGCTCGCCGCGAAATGCCGGCTTTCAAGTTGAAACGCCGCTCGGCAGGAATCTCCCCTCCGCCGGCGCGGCGCCGCTTCGTATTCGAGCTGGCGCCGCCGGTTGCTTGCCGCTCGTTGGCATCCCGCTTGCTATGTCGACGCGCGTGGGATGGACAAAAGCGCGGCCCGCGCACGAGGGCAAACGGAAAGAGTCGCTGGCCGGCGCGAGCCGTCCGCTCAAGATCCTCATCACCGGGGGCACGGGCTCCTTTGGCCAGGCATTCGTGCGCCGCGTACTCGCGGGGCGCGATGCCTGCACCGTCCGGGTCTACAGCCGCGACGAACTGAAGCAATACGACATGGCCCAGTCGTTCGGACACGATCCGAGGCTGCGCTTCTTCATCGGCGACGTGCGCGACCGGGAGCGGCTCGTCCGGGCGATGCACGACATCGATCTCGTCGTCCACGCCGCGGCCCTGAAGCACGTCCCGATCTGCGAGTTCAACCCGGCCGAAGCCGTCAAGACGAACATCGCCGGATCGCAGAACGTGATCGACGCGGCGATCGACGCGGGCGTCCGCCGCACGATCGCCCTGTCGACGGACAAGGCGGTCAACCCCGTCAACCTCTACGGCGCGACGAAGCTCTGCGCCGAGAAGCTCTTCGTCCACGGCAACGTCTACGCGGGCGCCCGCGACATCCGATTCTCGTGCGTGCGCTACGGCAACGTGATGGGCAGCCGCGGGAGCGTGATTCCGCTCTTCAAGAAGCAGGCCGAGACGGGCATCCTGACGATCACCGATCGCCGGATGACGCGCTTCTGGCTCTCTCTCGAGCAGGCGGTCGATCTCGTCCTGCAGGTCGCGGGCGAGATGCGCGGGGGCGAGATCTTCGTCCCCAAGATCCCGAGCATGCGGGTCGTCGATCTCGCGCGCGCGATGGCGCCGACCGCGCAGATCGACGAAGTGGGACGCCGACCGGGCGAGAAGCTCCACGAGGTCCTGCTGACGGCCGAGGAGGCACGCAATACCCAGGATCTCGGCCGGCATTACGTGATCGAGCCGGACCACGGCAGCCGCCGCGAGCCTTCGCTCTCCGAGCGGTCCGTACCCGACGGCTTCGTCTACGCGAGCGACACGAATACCGAATGGATGACGATCGAGGCGCTGCGCCAGCACGCCGCTCTGCTGGTCGGGGCGAGCGAGGCCGCATCGCAGCGCTCGCTGGAGACGGCGCCGCGCGGAGGTACGATGGCGGCGCTGGGCCAGGCCTCGTGATTCCCTACAGCCAGCACCAGGTCCGGGACGAAGACCGCGAGGCCGTCTCCAAGGTGCTGGCCTCGCCGCGTCTGACCCAGGGCCCGATGGTCGAGGCCTTCGAGGCGGGGCTCTGCCGCGCGACCGGCGCGCGGCGGGCGGTCGCGGTCTCGAGCGGGACGTCGGCCC